>DATHGW010000742.1:0-6588 GCA_035317445.1 Puia sp. | reverse complement strand
TGAAATAGCCAATTAATAATTCCAATTTTTATGAAAATGTTTAATTCAAGATTAATATGGCTTTTCGTTCTGTGCGTTTTTGTACTAACTGGCAAAGTCCCGGCACAGGTGATACCCGACTCCACAGTTAAAAAAATCAATGATCTTTTCGAACCTCTGAACAAAATATATGGCCCCGGTGCTGCAGTCGGAATAGTCCGGAATGACTCACTTATTTTCTCTAAGGGATACGGGATGGCAAATCTTGAATATACCATTCCCAATTCACCTGAAACCATTTTTCACATGGCTTCGGTTTCGAAACAATTCACGGCTTTTTCTATTATGTTGCTTGCAAAACAGAATAAGCTGAAATTAGACGACGACATACGAAAATACCTTACCTGGTTTCCCAATTTGAATGAAAAGATTACAATACGCAATCTTTTAAACCACACCAGCGGGATAAGAGACCAATGGCAGTTGCTTGCCATACAGGGCACCAGGCTCGACGATGTAATAACGCAGGAGCATATCATAAAGATAATTAGCAGGCAACAGGCTTTAAATTTCAAACCCGGTGAAGCAAATAGTTATTGCAATAGCAACTTTACGTTACTGGCGGAAATAGTCAAATCGATTTCCGGCCAGTCATTAAGAAAATTTACTGATTCGACTATATTTAAACCGCTCGGAATGAATAATACCCATTTTCATGATGACTATACCGAAATTGTAAAAAACCGTTCCTATTCTTACACAAAAAAGGACAGCACTCATTTTGAAAACAGTATTTTAAGCTATTCGAATGTGGGCGCAACTAGTCTGTTTACTAATGTAAATGATATGTCGAAATGGATAAGCAATTTTTATGATCATAAAGTGGGAGACCAGGTAGATATCGATCTGTTAACCCAGAAAACTAAACTCAGAAATGGCAAAGAGTTGAATTATGCAGCGGGAATTATATCGGATACATATAAAGGCTGGAGGCAATTTTCACATGGTGGGCGTGATGCGGGTTTCAGGACTTTTATTACCGCTTTTCCTGACCTGAGGATGGGCGTTATCGTTTTTAGTAATGTGGGTGATTATAATCCAACCGATAAAGCCCTTCAGATAGCCAGTTTTTTTATTACAGACTCAACAAAACAAATCACTGCGGATAAAGAGGTGAAAAAAGATTCGGCAGCGCTTTCAAAAAAAGACTCATTGTCATTAAGCAGTTATATCGGTTCTTATATCAGTGAAGAAGGGATAGCACTTAAACTTGAAATAAAAAACTCAAGACTTCATTATCTGGTTGGGGATCAATCCTATTTGATGAGAAAAGATTCAACAGGCGTCTATTCCATGTTCTATGCACCCAACATTAAATTTGATTTCAACAATCGGTCAAATGATAAGGGTATTGTGATTATAACGCCCGACAGGAACTATTATTTGAAAAAATACGCAAACGCATTATTGAATGATAAGGCCTTGCAGGCCTATACAGGCAGGTATTACAGCCAGGAACTTGATTGCAGTTATACAATTGTATTGAAAGATCATCACCTTATTCTAACAAACAATAAATATAACGATACTCCACTTACACTCGCTGGCCCGGACCATCTGCTTGATGATTTTTGGTGGATGAATCATTTAATGATAAAACGCAATAAATTACAACAGGTAACAGGGTTTGAAGTAAACAGTGACAGGGTAATGCATTTAGCCTTTAATAAGTTCTGACCATTATTCATTAATTTGAACTAAGATTAGTTATAAGTTTAATAAGCATACGGTAGAAATCTTCAGATTTAATTTAGACTTTAGGAAATAACGACTTGTAATAGCTATTCAAAAATTACCCGCTAATATTTTGGTCATATCTCACTTGGTGATTGGCATCAATATGTGGTTGAGCTTCGTTTTCCGCTTGTTCTTTTGTCGTCCAGTTTGCGGAAATGTACTTTTGTTGGGTTTTGCAATAGGCCTTCCAAAGTATTTGAACTTCCGCTCTTAGGGCTATGGGTGCAGCTTCTTTTTTTGGAGATGCTTTTTTCTTTGCTGTTTTTTTGGAAGCAGCTTTTTTTGCTACTGCCTTCTTTGTCTTTTTTTTCTTAGGCGGTGCATTCCTTTTGACGGCCTTTTTTTGGCTTTTGCTCATAATTGTCAATTTAAAAATTTAATTAATTACTGGTTGGAAGAGTAAATGGAATGCATAATAGAATTCCAACTGTATTTCGATTAAAGAAACCAGCCTTCTCATTACTCAATGAGTAGAAAACATCTATAAATTTGATGTAAGCTTCGATATTAAGAATTGAATTGTCTTTGCTGTTTTTGATAGAAAATATATAACCTGCACCGAAGTTTAATGGGCTTACGCCAGTTGTCCGAAATTCGGCTTCAAAAAGTGCATGGACTGCTTGTTTGTTGGTTCTGTCGAAGTAAAAATAATAGTTGACATATGGTTTCCAGGCTTCATACTCTTCTATTGAATCGGTATAAACATTATAGTCCTTACTCAATGAAAGCGATGTGTCATTTAGACTCGATTTAATTGATTTATTTAATTTGCTCGTAGATAAATCAGCAATATTATTGTTCCGTATTCGCTGTATTCCCAGGTTTAGATAACTAAGATGTTTAGAGCCGGAATGCAATAAATTGAATTCAACGCCGTAATTAAAAAGATTGAGCGTGCTTTTGCTTAAACGCTGCGAAAAAAGCAATGAATCATAGTAGGTGTAATAATCATTTCGACTATAAGAGCCGACCACGGCAATCCATTTTAACCAATACGGCTGGGTCGCAACTTTTAGTTCAGCAGAATCGATTAAGCTATTATATTTAGAATCGATATCAGTGTATAGGCCATCGCCATAATTTGCCACCCCATCGACTGGTGGCCTTGTGCTATGTGGTTTGGGTAGTGCGTCGTAAAGAACTACTTTCTCAAGTTGACAGGCCGAATCAATCTTCTCTTTAAGAATGACGTTTTCAGTACCAAGAGAGTCAGAAAGCGTAAATAGTTTCTGCAAGCTGTCGGAGTATTTGACATAGGCTTCAATATCCGACTTGTAGGCATTTTCGGTAACATTTATATTTTTTATTCGTACCCTCAGACTGTCTACCTTATAACTGCAAAGTACAGCGTCACTATCGGCTTGTTTTCGATCTAAGCTGTCTTTTATTTGTTTACTTCGAATAGCATCAATGAAGCTTTGTACGTGGCGCGGTTGTAGTGCTGTCCAAACTGCCCGTTTTTCCGCCCATCGTTGATTTTCCAGGTTTTTTTTCCATTGATATAGCGAGTCTGTATTTTTTCCTTCAAGCAGGATATGATGCAGCCCGACGGGGATATGCACTTTTCCTGTTACTGTTAGTCCAGAGTTGAATTTTGAATTATTGAATAACACAGCGGTATTATTTCCAATAATACTGCCTGCGGCGGTCAAGTTTACATACCAATTTTTCATTCCGGCGATCGAAGCATTCTGATTTACGGGACAATAATTAACCGGATGGTTAGGGTCACCAATGTCGTCAAATGGTTTATTGTTGTGCCATTTTATTATACGAAAAACATTCAAGGTAAATGTGCCTGCGACCGGGTCAATAGCACCATAATCCGTGAGCGAAACACCTGGGCCTAGCCCGGTAGCGATTGAGCTATAATATTTATCCAGAATATTTAAAAAACCCTTGTTACTAAGTATGGTATTAACCTTGACTGGGCAGACCGACGGATCTAAATAGTGATTCTGTTTAGGCGGATTGGAGTCGGTATTTTGTTGGGCATGTACAAAGGAAGAAAATGTGATTAAAAAAAGAAGAGTTGCAATGATTAGATAAGGCAGTTTAGGAGAGGCCATACCATTATGTTTTGGCTGGTTCGAATATACACTTTCGGCGAGATTTTGCCATTAAGGAACTAAGTGTTTGCATTTATTTGTTGAAAATAATTCGGCAATCCATTCCACAATTTCAAACATATATGTTTTACTTTATAAAGGTTTCGCCTAAACACTGTCTGACCGCAAATAGCTGAGTCAAGATGATGAAAACAATTTACAAACTGTCTATTGTTTTTGTAATGACCGCTGGATGTATCTCCACCGATTCATTCGGGCAGCCTTACCCGGATAAATATTATGACGATACCTTGATGCAGCACCGCATCTGGCTGGATCTGAGCCTGATGTTAAATCCGATCTACTCATTCAATCTCAGTAGTAAATATATTCTCAACGGACATAAATTAAAAAACCTAAATCCAACGCCTACATTCTATGCTGTGCAACCAGGAAAAAATCCCTTTTCAGGTCTTGGTGAGATAGCTGACCAGGCAAATGCCTTTTACATTAGTTTCAGGCTCCCCAAATGGGCTGATTCCGGAGTTTTTAGCAAAATGAACCTGTTTGTTGGAATAACTCACGATAAACTACAAACAATTTCTTCCAACGTTATTTATCATTTTCGCGATGGAGGAACAGAGTTGACCCTCGGTTTAGATAAAAATATAACAGCCCCATTTTCAAAGCACATTGACTTCAAAGAAGTAAACCTTCTATTTAATATTGATATCCAGGCAGGGTTGTTTCTATCGCTTGCCAACGCATACACAAACATCACCCTTGAAGACACGGTGATCAAATCCGCAACAGATGACAGCTACCTATGGCAACTAAAGGATCCCTATCTCGGTGGCTGGGGTTGGTTGTTTTCGGGAAAATTTGAAATCGGCGGTGTGCTTTGTCACAAATATCTCTTCAGTACTCGATTTACCAAATCCAGCGTCGGAGGATGGTTTTATGGGTGGCTACGTCATGTCGCCGTCACCGTTGGTTTCAAAACAATGGTGGAAGGTCTGTATACATCACCTCAGGTGAAAGTTAACGGCATTCCTGGCTCCAGGTTAAAAGTGAACAACTATGGCTTCTTTTTTGTCGGACCTATATTCACATTCAAATACTTGAATTTTTAATTGCGAATGAAACACATTGCACTATTCATCATGTTATTTTCACTCGTAATGATTTCCCATTCGCAGGATTCAACCGTCGAATTTAATCGACAGAAAGAGATCCTACACAGTAGGGCCTTAGTACTGATGGAAAAAAAGGATCGTGAAATAAATTACCTGGCTTTTCGTAAGTATGGTGTCGGGGTTTCAGGAGGAACCTATTTTAGCGTTTTGGGATCCGGTAGAAATCCGTTTGGCGTATTTGATATTGTTTTTACGGATAGAATAAGCCCGTTTGGCATTGCAAAAAACGCAAGCCTGAAAGCGACGTTTAGCTTTGGATTCGAACCCTTCCAGGGATCAATATTCAACCTCGGACCCGAATATGATCTATTGAGCAAAAAGAACAGGTTAAACCTGTTTTTGGGGTTGCATTACTCGTTTGGTTTACCTCAATCAGCGGTTGTAAAAGACAATTCATCAGTATTTCTCGGTTTTAATCATTATTTGGTACCCTGTTTGGGTTTAGTATGGTGGCCCTGGAAGGTCGATCTGTCTGATAGCAGTCATATCGGGGACTATTGGCACCCGCGATTAAAGCAATTATTTTTTATAAAGCTCATAGTAGGTTATTCTTTTTTGTTGAACCGTCCACAAATAGAACCTTCGGCTGGATTTGACAAAAACTTAAATAAAATTATAACGGGCAACACGGAAAACACTTTAAATATTAAATTGTGTGTTGGCATAAACATTCCGTCGTATGGATTTTATAAAGACAACTATTTGCAGAAAAGCCAGCTTCGTTATTTATTTCAATAACAAAAGCCTTAACATTGGAAAGCCAAAAAAATACTTTCTAATTCGACCTATTCTTTGGTAATAAAAATAAAAAATATCCCTACTTTTATTTTTTGCTCCAAATATAAAACCATGGGAAAACGCTTTAATCCACCGCTCTTTAACCAATGGGCTACCTGGCTCGATTTCTTCGATTATGTCGTCCGCTCAGGTCTTCTCACCGAAGAAACCATTACCATTCCGGGAACTGAATTCGCCATACCGATGGCAGAGATCAAGGCAAGGGCCTTTGATGAGATCTATAACCGCCTGCCGACCAACCAGGAGATCGACTTCCTTATGGATAAACTGGAGTATGTGAAACCTTCGAGCATCAGGGAAGTTCTGGCCGGGATACCTGCCAGGACTAATTCTTAATGACGTCATTCCAGGATGCCAGTCGTTAAACAGGATCATGGAGTTCAAGGAGAATACCCCCGAATCCGCTTTCCAATTTATTATGCCTAAGCCAAAACTGACAAGAGATTTACTGCTCCTGGCCCTCCTGCACCTGATCGCAGCCCCATCTTTTTCACAGCAAAAAAGCCCGGTTCAGTCCTATCCTAAAATCATTGGGTATGCTTCATTTATTCATCCGATCGTAACCTTGGATAAAAAAGGAAGCACCTTCAATTTCTCTAACGGTTATACGGTAGGGTTCCCCATCGGGATAAATATTTTAAAAAACGATAAGATCGGATTCAGTTTCGAGATTACGCCGGTCATCAAAGCGCAACACGATACCAGCAAAGTGACGAATATCATATTTGACCCGGGCGTCATGTTCCGCTTTAAACACGGCTTCACCATCA
>DATHGW010000741.1:0-4838 GCA_035317445.1 Puia sp. | reverse complement strand
GACTTTCTTTTTCACATTGCCCATGATATAGATCACCGACCAGCTATATCTTGAAATCAGGCGATGAAAGACCAGTTTGCCTTTTTCCCGGTTGAATGGATTCAGCCTGGTCAGGATCACACCGGCTACGGTGAGCAACGCACAGCCGGTCATAAAATAGCCAAAGGAAAAGATTGATTTCGCAAGACCAAAAAAAGTCCATGGAAAAAAATTCTTTTTTATTCGATTCTGTATGAGCGCTGAAAAAAAGAACGGGATCAGGGTCTGGGCGATCAGCACGACGCAAACCATGCCGATAATGGAGATCAGCGCGATGGATCTCAGCGCCGGATGTTTGGCAAAGATCAAAACACCCAGTCCGGCCAGCGTCGTGATGGCTGAAAGCACAATGGACGACTTGAAGGAGGAGAGATTTTTTTTCCCGGTCCTGTATTCCTGTAAGAGGCCGTCCATGATGAACAGGCTGTAGTCATCTCCGAGCCCAAAAATCAGTGCAGATAAAATGATGTTTACGATGTTAAAGCGTATCCCGGCCATGCCCATGATCCCCAGGATCCAAATCCAGGCGATGAACATGGGGATAAAGGAAACCAGTGTGAGTTCAATACGTCCGTAAGTAAGCCAGAGCACAACAAAAACAAGTATCGAAGACATCAGGGCGATGCGGGTAAAATCCGAATTGATGATCCCGACAAACTGTTCTGTAAGGTATTGTTTATCCACCACGGTCACATCGGGATTCTGTTCAAATGCTTTGTAAACAGCCTGTTTTTGTTCGGGGGCCGTTTTGACAAGGGTTACAACTGTTGCTTCATCCGGGCGCTCGGTGATATAATCGTCCAGAAAATTCGTCCTCAGGGCTAGCATGGCTTCCTGACCGACCGGCTGAAAATCTTTATTCAACAGTTCAGCGAATCCTGCAAAGGCCGAAGTCCTGAATTTCAGTTCTGCGGCTTCTTTTCGTAACGTGGCGAGCAGGCTTTGTTTTTTTTCGGCGGTCCAATACTGTTTCCAATAGGCGATCCGCTTCTTTTGTAATGAATCCGAGATCATCAGGGACGAAACGCCGGAATATTTTTTTACAATACTCCTTTCTTTGAGTGCTTCGATGCTGTCGACAAGCTTTTCATTGTGGATGAGCGCTTCATTCAATGTCTTTCCACGGGTCACCAGGTACACCGATTTTAAAGCATATTCATTGATCTTATTCAGTTTTGCTTCCGCCTGCTGCAGGTCGCGGGACATAAAATTCATCCTAGTCAGGTCAGACTCGAAACTTACCTGGTTCGCCGTGTATGCAAAAATCAGGGTCAGTAAAAAGATCAGTGCGATGAGGAACTTATTGCGTTCAGGTCGCCAGGAGGATATCTTATCGATCCAGGTATAGCCACTGGGTCTTTGCACGTTTTTTTCGTCTCTATCTCCAATCAATTGTGGAAGAAAAACCAGCGAGCAAAAAGATGCACCGATCAAACTGAAAGCGGCAAATAAGCCAAGGTCCTTCAGCATGT
The DNA here is from genome assembly GCA_035317445.1 of Puia sp. GTDB lineage: Bacteria > Bacteroidota > Bacteroidia > Chitinophagales > Chitinophagaceae > Puia. The sequence goes on along the minus strand of DATHGW010000741.1, from coordinate 3,327 downwards.
CCGATTGTACGAACTCCAGACATAAAAATCCGCCGATCGTCGTAAAACTGCCGATCGTTAAGGGACCCGACAGGTCTTTGATCACCTGCTGAATGTCGTTGGTATGCCGGTAATGATTGAATACATGCAGGGAATAACTCACCGCAATACCCAGGATCACTGATCCCGTTCCCAGGGCAATTACCGAGATCGTTCCTTTGAGCAGGTAAATGACCGCCAATGAAAACAAGGCGCCAAAGGCCACCGGGACAAGGATCAAAACAGGCGCCCTTTTTTTTCGGAAATACCATCCAATAAAAAGAACAAGAAAAACAACAGTTATGCTTAGGGTAAATATCGAATCTTTCCGCAACTGCCTGGCATTGCCTTCCGATACCGCGACCGCCCCGAAATAGGAAACGTCAACCTGCTTAAACCCCTGCTGCTTCACCTGCTCAATCGCAGTGTCAATCCCATTCAGGAGCAGGGCATTTTTTCCCGTATTGTCGGGAGGATAGGCTGGGGTAATAAAAAGCAATACATGTTTGTCATCCCTGGTGAAAATAACATTGTCATAAAGCACAAAATTATCATCATACTGCAGTTGCTGGATTTTCTTTAATGCAATGAACGAAATGCCGACCGGGTCACGGGCGATCAAATTTTTCAACGCAATCCCTTGCGGAGATCCGAGCAGCCTGAAATCCTCTTTCAGGGATTGCCTGAGTTTGCCGGGACTGATCAGGCTATCTATTCTGCCGTAATCTTTTTGCGTGAGGTAAACAGGCAGGTGTTCCAGGATGGTTTGGTACATATCCATGGCCAGCTCATCATCCACCCGGTAATTAATTTTGCGGATATAGGGTTTGAGTTTTCCTTCGATCCGCTGCACAAATGCATCTGCAAAAGCAACCAGGCTATCGGGTTGAACTGCATTGCTGTCTTTCAGGGATATGGTGACCACCAGTTTGTCGATGAACTTCGAGTTCCTGAATACCTGGTCCGGTTGCGTTGCGCCACGAGATCCCCCCCTGGCGGAAGCCGGTAAAATTTTGGAGATGTCTTCTTCCAGTTTGATCCGTGACGCCAGGAAACCGATTGTTGCGAAGCCGGCGAAGAAGATGAAAAAAAATACCAACCGGCGGTTCTCAAAATAATGATATATCCTTAAGAGCATTTTTTCCATCTGATGCCGGTTTACGCGGCCGGGGTGGTTTTTCTTTTAAAAAGCTTTAACAATGCAAAGGATGCCAGGCCGAATGCCAGGCCGGCCAAGATAGCCAAACTAATGCTTCCGAAAATATATTGTTGCAGGTTATAACGAATGCTTTCCAGGCTGAGGCTGCTGGTCAGTTTCAGATCTGTTGTACTGCCGGACATCCAGTAGGCGCCCATTTTATAACTTCCAAAAATGATGAGTGGTATCATGGGGGGAATACTGATGTTGGCCGCAATGATCACCAGCGGCTTATTCAGTCTGAGCACGATGGCGAGAAAAATGGCGACAGCCAGTTGAAAGCCCCAGATCGGAATAATTCCCATGAAGACACCGAAGCCCACAGATGCGGCTTTGAGCTGATCGCTCTGCATGGGATTGAACAATTGTTCATGGATCAGGTCCTGCCAGTTTTTTTTTTGAACCATCCTTCTCAGGAAATTCCGCGGTCTTATGTAAAGAAAGGTCAGCAGGACCAGGAAAGTATTCAGTATGCTGATCCTGGTAAAATCTTTGAATGGCCTGAAATGGGTGATCCTTTCGGCTTTGGGTGGATAGTATACTTCGATGGGCACGGAATCAATGTGAATTCCTTTCCATGCTGCGCGCACCAATACTTCTATTTCAAATTCATATTTGCGGGTGAAAAAACGAATATCCCGGAGCAGGACAATGGGGTAGAGGCGAAATCCCGATTGCGTATCGGGAGCATCGATGCCGGTTTCTACCCTGAACCAGAAATTAGAGAACTTATACCCGAAGCTGCTTTTACCCGGCACCGATGCCTGGCCCATATTCCGGGATCCAATCACGATCGCATTTTTTTCGGTCTCCAGTTTGTGAATGAATGAAGGCAGATCCCGCGCAAAATGTTGTCCATCGGAATCGATGCTGATGGCAAAACGGTAACCCAGTTCCCGCGCCTTCGCAAATCCCTGGCGAAGGGCCCAACCCTTACCCCTGTTCTCCACGTATTGAACAGACTGTAAAATGGGAAAGGCTGCGATGATCTTTTCCGTTCCATCGGTTGAACCATCGTTGATGACAATGATATGATGCGTATAGGCCAAAACATCTTCAATTACCCTGGCAAGTGTGGCCGCATTATTATAAGTAGGTATGAGTACACATGTCTGTGCTGCTTCAAATTGCTTATTCCGGATCGCCGCATCGTTTACGGGGAGTGTCTCATGTTCACTGGTCGGCATTGTATTTTCAAACAAGATCGGTCGGGCATTGGTAAGATGTAAAATTAAGGTTAAATTGAAAATGAGTTGGGTGATATTCATGAAATTGTGGCAGGATCGTTCATAATGCAAGCGAAGAAGTATGGAAAAACGCCTGGTAAAATCCAGCTATGATGTGGCCATTATCGGAGCAGGAGTGGGAGGTTTGACGGCCGGTGCCTTGCTCAGCAAGGCAGGATTTTCCGTTTGTATCCTGGAAAAAGAGCCACATGTGGGCGGATACCTCGCGGGATTCCGGCGAAAGGATTTCAGGTTTGATACCGCCATCCACTGGTTGAACCAATGCGGAACAAACGGACTGGTTTATCGCCTGTTTGAAGTGCTGGGCAAGGATCACCCGGTTGCTGTTCCTCAAAAAAGGATCCGCCGGTATAAGGGCGATGGGTTCGATTACCTGCTCACAAATAATCCGGACGAAATGAAGGATAAGCTGATCGTCGCTTTTCCGCATGAAGAAAAAGGTATCGAAAAATTCTTCAGGTCAGCGAAGAAAGTGGGCCATTCGCTGAATAATTTCAGTCATATTTTCAGGTCCGAAGAAACCATGTCTTTCTTTGAAAAGATCAGGCACAAATTTAAATTGTTACAATTCGCGCTGCCCTTTATTCCATTTCTTTCTTATAGCGGGGCAAAAGGGTTTCCAAAAGGGTTAAACCGTTTTTTCAAAGATGAAGGCATTCATAAGATTTTCGCATCCGAAACTGAATTGCTTTCCTGCCTGATCCCGATCGGGTGGGCCTATTATGGCGATTTTCAAAGCCCGCCGCCGGGTGGGGGGCAGGTTATTCCCGAATGGCTGGCCAGCATTGTTTCATACTACCAGAACGATATCTTTTGTTCCTGCCGGGTCGAAAAAATACTGCTGGAAGGAGACCATTGTACCGG
>DATHGW010000740.1:0-2050 GCA_035317445.1 Puia sp. | reverse complement strand
CCTGGGTTATATCAAGCGTACCTCTGCCACCGAATATCGCCAGCAAAGACGCGGCGGCCGGGGCGCCATCGGGGGCAGAACGAGGGAAGAAGATTATATCGAACACCTTTTCGTGGCTTCCTCGCATCATACGATGCTTTTCTTTACCGAAAAGGGACGCTGTTACTGGCTGAATGTCTACCAGATACCGGAGGGCGATAAAGTGAGCAAGGGAAGGGCGATTCAAAACCTGATACAGCTTCCCCCCGACGATAAAGTGAAAGCTATAGTAGACGTCAAAGACCTGCAGGATGAAAATTTTGTGAACAGTCATTTTATCCTGCTTTGTACCAAGAAGGGTGTGATCAAGAAAACATTGCTGGAAGAATTCAGCCGGCCGCGCCAGACCGGGGTGAATGCGATCACCATCATGGAGAATGACCACCTGCTGGAGGCCAAATTAACAGATGGCAATTGTGAGATCCTGATGGGCGTAAAAAGCGGCAGGGCGATCCGGTTCGAAGAAGAAAAAGTGCGCCCAACCGGTCGCGGGGCCATCGGGGTGGCTGGCATAGAGGTTGATGATACCCACGATGAAGTGATTGGCATGATCTGTGTCACCAAGGATGAAAAAAATAAGACCGTCCTGGTTGTAAGCGAAAAAGGGTATGGCAAGCGAACGCCTATTGATGAATACCGCATCACCAACAGGGGCGGCAAGGGGGTCAAGACAATTAGTGTGACCGATAAAACGGGTAAATTAGTCGGCATCCTGGATGTAAAGGAAAAACAGGACCTGATGATTACCTGTAAAACCGGCATCACGATCAGGATGCCGGTAACTGGGATCAGTAACCAGGGGAGGGCGACCCAGGGAGTAAAATTGATCCGGCTGGATGAGGGCGACGAGATCGCGGCCATTACGCAGTTAGATGAGTACGAGGAAAATGGTCATAACGGTCATGAAACAGGCCCGGTTATTCCGTTGCCTGCCGCTGAAAATGGAAATGAAGGGACGACGGAAAATGCAGTGAGTGAATAATGTATCTTAGCAGTTCTATAAATACCTAAATATTCTACAATGAAACGATTCCTCCTAAGCTTGGCATGGGCACTCCTGGTGCTTGGTTTATCCGCTCAAAGCCTGGATAAGGCAAAAGAGAATTTTAAAGCAAATAAATTGGCAGATGCGAAAACTGAAATTGACAAAGTCGTCGCGGATCCTAAATTGCAAAAAAACGGGGAAGCCTGGTACTATAAATCCAAGATATATACGGCCATTGCGAACAATGAACAATTGAAGGCGACTGTTCCGGACGCCTTATCGCAATCCTTCGACGCATTAAAAAAAGCATTGGCAGATGACAAGACGCTGTTGCTGATGATGCAGGAGCAATACAAACCCATGACGGATATCTACCAGGCCTATTTCCAGGCTGGCGCCGCCAACTATAACGCAGGTAAATATCCGGAAGCGTTGACTAACTTCCAGGGAGCGATCAGCGCACTGGCCTTTATGAGTGAAAAAGGTTGGGTGAAACAGGGCATCGATTCGACGGCCACACTGTATTCGGGAATTTCTGCCGAGAAAGGCAATAACAGGGACCAGGCGCTGGTCTATTACAAACAAATCGCTGATTCAGGAATCACCAAAATTGGCGGCAACGACATGGTAGAGATTTACAAGTGGGTGGCAGATTATTATAGCCAGAAGAAAGACATTCCCAATACGCAGAAATACCTGGCGCTGGGACAAAAATCTTATCCCAATGACCTGTTCTGGCCCGACACGGAACTTGAGCTCGCAAGAAAAAGTGGAAACAAGGATTCACTTTTTGCCAAATATGAAGATGTTACCAAAAAATTCCCGACCAATCATTTGTTCTGGTATAATTATGGACTTGAAATGTACCAGTACGCATCAGATACGTCAAAGGGTAAACGCCCCGCCAACAGTGATGAACTCACGGCAAAAGCCCAGCAGAGTTTAACCAAGTCGCTTGAAATTAAACCTGACTATCCGCAGGCAGCGTTGGTGCTCGGGCAGATATCTTACAATTCCGGTGTGGAT
>DATHGW010000739.1:0-3858 GCA_035317445.1 Puia sp. | reverse complement strand
GCTGAAGCCAAAAGCTGAATGGCGGAACGGGCTAACCAAAAATGATATCATCAATGAACTGAATTCCAAATTGCAGATACCAGGGGTTACCAATGGGTGGACCCAACCGATCATCAATCGCATCAACATGCTTTCCACGGGTATCCGCACAGATGTGGGTGTGAAAATATACGGGCAAAATTTGGATACCATCAACCAATTTGCGCAAACCATTAAAAAGGAACTGGATGGGATCGCGGGAGTAAAGGATTTATATGCCGAACCCATTACAGGCGGGAAGTATATCGATATAGTCGTGAAACGGGATGAAATCGGTCGTTATGGCCTGACCGTGGATGACGTGAATATGATCGTAGAAAGTGCATTGGGGGGAATGAAATTAACAACAACAGTTGAGGGTCGTCAGCGTTTTTCGGTAAATGCCAGGTTTGGACAGGATTTTCGCAATAATATTTCAGCTATGAAACGATTGCAGGTCCAAACGATGAACTTCGGACCTATCCCACTGGAAGCGGTGGCAGATATTAAGATTACAGAAGGACCGCCGATGATCAATTCTGAAAATGCGCTCTTGCGCGGCACTGTATTATTCAATGTAAGGGAAAGGGATTTGGGCAGCACGGTGGCGGAGGCGCAGGAGAAGTTGAACAAAATGTTACAGAATCTTCCCAAGGGGTATTTCCTGGAATGGAGCGGTCAATACGAAAACCTGATTCGCAGCGAAAAAACACTGAAGCTTATTTTACCCATCGTGCTCCTCATCATTTTTTTCTGCATGTATTTTGCCTTTGGTTCAGCAAGAGAAGCGCTGTTGAGTCTTATTTCCATACCATTTGCATTGATTGGTGGGGCCTATATGGTGTATTTCTGGGGTGCCAATTTATCGGTCGCCGTTTCAGTAGGGTTTATCGCACTCTTCGGATTGGCAGTGGAAACAGGTATTGTGATGGTGATTTACCTCAATGATGCCATGCAGCAACTGGTCGCGCTAAAAGGCAATTCAAGGGAAACCATTACAAGAGCAGATCTGAAGGAATATGTGATAGCCGGTGCAGCCAAAAGATTAAGGCCAAAAATAATGACCGTATCCGTATCGCTTTTTGCACTGATCCCGATTTTATGGAGCAACGGCGTGGGCAGCGATGTGATGAAGCCCATTGTATTGCCGATGGTGGGTGGTGTGATCACATCTGCCATATATATTCTACTCGTAACACCCCTGATATTTTTAATGACCAAAGAGTATGAACTAAGAAAACACGGAAAACTGGAAGTATTGGTCACAGACACCCGTGGGGAAACAAAACACTAACGACATGAAACAAATAACCTTATTGATGCCGGGACTCCTATTCAGCCTGTTTTTCGCGACAGCACAAACAGTTAGCCTGGATAACATATTACAAGAAATTGACAGATCCAATCCGGCGGTCAAAATGCACGATGCCGACATCCGGTCATTGAATGAAGCGGCAAAAGGCGCGAGAAGCTGGGAGGCCCCGGAACTTGGCACTGGTTTCTGGATGACGCCCTATAACCCTTCGCTATGGAAAAAGAATTCTAACGGCTCAACCGGGATGGGCCAGTATATGATTACCGTAACACAAATGATCCCCAATAAAAATCAATTGAATGCCAATGCAAAATATATGGAAGCGATGTCTTCTGTTAATGAGAAAAACAAGCGGGCTGCACTAAATGAACTCTATGCCGCCGCTAAAAAAAGCTATTTCGATTGGCTGGTGGTTGAAAAGAAGTTAAAAGTCCTTGATGACAATGAAAAACTGCTGGACTTCATGACGAAAAGCGCCGAGATCAGGTATAAAAATAATCTTGGCAAAATTGACGCTTATTATAAAGTAAAGGCTGCATTGGGAAACATGGAGAACATACGGCTTACCATGAAGAATGAAATCCGGCAGCAACGCATTACGCTGAACACGCTGATGAACAAAAAGGAGCAGGGAGACTTCACGATCGACAGCTCCTATACGATAAAGGACTACCCAATCAGGGATAGCAGCTATTTCTCGCAGACACGCAGCGATATCAAGGCGATCGACAACAGTATACATATCGCTAACCTGGAGCAGGACCTGGAACGATCAAAATTGAAACCGCAATTCGGGGCATCCTATTGGCATATGTTTGGCTTTGGCGGTTTCCCCGAGCAGTTTACACTCATGGCAACGGTGAAATTACCTTTAGCCAACTGGTCTTCCAGATTATACAAAGCGAATATCGAGAGCTTAAATTGGAAGGCCGAATCGTTGAATCAGCAAAAGCAAATGATATTGAATGAAGCATCTGGTCATGAAGAAAGACTGATTGCTGAAATCGAAACTAAAAAAAAGCAAATGCTGTTGTATGAAAAAAATATCATCCCCGCATTGCTAAAAAATTTCCAGACGGTGCAATTGGCCTATGAGCAGAATACGGAAGAATTATTCGCCTTGTTTGATGCCTGGCAAACCCTGAACATGATGCAACTGGAATACTTGCAACAGTTACAGGATTTATTGATGCTGCAGGTGGAACTGGACAAAATCCTGGAAATAAAATAAATTTTGTCATGAGGATACAAATAATGAATAAAAAATATAGCCTCTGGTTTCTCTTTCTGGCGCTGGTTGCAGTCGGTTGCAATACAAACTCCGGGAAGGAAAGCAAACTGGAAGTAAAACGCCAGCAACAATACCGTTGCCCCATGCATCATGAGGTTGTACGGGATAAGCCAGGCACTTGTCCTATTTGCGGAATGGAGCTCGTTGCTTTTGGCGGTGAAGAAAGAGTAGTAACGGGGGTTTCTCTCAATACACTTCTGCGGCCTACCAACAGCTATGTGCTCTCATCCGTTGCTATTACTTCCATTCAGCAAAAAGAGGAGCCGGTTAAGATCGAAGCATTGGGGACCGTGCAATATGATACGCGCGGCATGGGTGCCGTTTCAGCCAGGGTAAGCGGGCGGATCGAAAAGTTATATCTCAAATACACTTTCCAGGATGTGAGCAAGGGACAAAAGATCATGGATATCTATAGTCCGGAACTTCTGACTGCTCAGCAAAATCTATTGTTCCTGGTTAACAATGACCCTGAAAATACTTCGTTCATACAGGCTGCAAAAGAAAAATTGTTATTGTTGGGGATGAGCAGTGAACAACTGCAAAAGGTAGTTCAATCCCGCAAGCCTTCTTATACGGTTTCTGTTTATAGCAGCTATAGCGGACATATTCACGACGCGTTCAATGCTAACATGAATGCCTCGTCATCTGAACCCCCTTCCATGTCACACGGGGAATCCCCCATAACAAGGGAATTAATGCTCAAAGAAGGCATGTATGTGCAAAAAGGCCAAACCGTGCTGTCGGTCATGAATCCCCATCAGATGTGGGCTGTGCTGAATATCTATGGATCAGATCAAAGCCTGGTCAAAAAGGGCAATCCTGTTCGGATTGTTCCTGAATCTGACACAACTGAACATTTCATGGCGAAGATTGATTTTATTGAACCGTTCTTTAGGGAAGGAAGCAAGACCCTGGCAGCAAGGGTATATTTTGAAAATCATTCCATGGATATACCGGTTGGCAGCCAGGTCAAGGCGACCATTTCCGGAAATACACTCCTGGCCAATTGGCTACCCAAAGATGCAGTGGTCTCCTTGGGAATAAATAAGGTTGTATTCAAAAATGATGGCGGAGTTTTTAAAGCCCATAAAGTGGAAACAGGACTGGTCTATCAGAATACAATTCAGATTCTAACAGGACTAGGGCCCGACGATGTGGTTGCCGCCAATGCTCAGTTTCTGATGGATAGCGAAAGTTTTATCAAAATAAATGAATGATCTATGAAGGTTCTTTT
>DATHGW010000738.1:0-8572 GCA_035317445.1 Puia sp. | reverse complement strand
CCAATTTAGGACATGCTATTCTGCCTTCCGTGCCGGTTGACCATGCAAGGACCTTCGTGGACACAGTAAAAGAATATAAGGCACTCCAATGATCTCCTGAATATGACAACTAACAATATAAAAGAAGACTGGACCCATTTCATTCAGGCGTTACAGGAGTCCATCTGTTCTGCCATCGAAGAAGTGGATGGAAAGGGTCAATTTCTTTTTGACGAATGGAAAAGACCAGAAGGTGGAGGCGGCAGAACAAGAGTTATAGTAAACGGAAATATATTTGAAAAAGGGGGCGTAAATTCTTCAGTGGTCTTTGGAGAGGTGACGGAGGCCATGAGAACGCAATTGAGCCTCGGGGGGAAAAAATGGTTTGCCTGCGGATTAAGTCTGGTGTTGCATCCATTCAATCCATTTGTTCCAACAGTGCATGCCAATTACCGGATGTTCGAATTGTACGATGAAAAAGACCAGCTCACCGATCGTTGGTTTGGTGGCGGAACGGACCTGACACCCTATTATTTGATTGAAGAAGATGCAAGGCATTTCCACCAGATCTATAAAAATGTATGCGATTCATTTGACGCGGATTTTTATCGGATATTCAAAGAAAATTGCGATCAGTATTTTGTGAATAAGCACAGAAATAATGAACGCCGTGGCATTGGAGGAATTTTTTATGATTACCAGCGACCCGATGAAAATAAAGACGCACGGTTTTGGGTGAATTTTGGAAAAGCTTGCGGAGACGCCTTTACTATAGCTTATTTGCCGCTGGTTGAAAAACGAAAGCATCATCCCTTTAAAGATCATCATAAGCATTGGCAGGAGATCAGACGAGGACGTTACGTTGAATTTAACCTGGTGCATGACCGCGGAACTTTATTTGGGCTGCGCACAAATGGAAGAATCGAGAGCATTTTGATGAGTTTACCTCCGACGGCAAGGTTTGAATATGAGGATCGGCCATCGCCGGGAAGTGAAGAGGAAAGATTGTTGCAGGTGTGTTTAAATCCCAGAAAATGGGTTTGATATTTAAATCTCAAAATCTAAAATAAGAATAGGATGTATTTACAAAAACGCAGCAGGATCCTTCGACAATCTCCTTCCCTGAGGAGTTTGGTGGCAGAGACCAGGCTTCATCCGGATGATTTTATTGCACCGCTTTTCATTGATGAAGGGAAGGGTACAAAGTATGAAATTCCTTCCATGCCCGGCTATTACCGGCGTTCGCTGGATCTTACGGTGCAGGAAACAAGGGAATTGTGGAACATGGGCATTAAAAGCGTTTTACTCTTCATCAAATGCAGGGATGAATTAAAAGACAATACCGGCAAAGAGGCCTGGAATAAAGAGGGACTAATGCAAAGAAGTATCCGGGCCATCCGGGAAGCAGTTCCGGATATGATTGTCATGACCGATGTTGCGCTTGATCCTTATTCTTCCTTCGGACACGATGGCATCGTAAAAGAAGGGGCTATCCTGAACGACGAAACAGTGGAAGCGCTGGTAAAAATGAGCCTGAGTCATGCTGCGGCAGGAGCACAATTTGTGGCGCCAAGCGATATGATGGATGGCCGCATCGGTGCGATCAGGAAGGGGCTGGAAGAAAATGGTTTCACCAATACAGGCATCATGGCATACAGCGCAAAATATGCTTCCTGTTTTTATGGCCCTTTCCGGGATGCACTGGATTCCGCCCCGGGCTTTGGCGATAAAAAAACTTATCAGATGGATTTTGCAAACCGGGCCGAAGCCATCAAGGAAGCCCTGTTGGATGTGGAAGAAGGTGCGGATATCGTGATGGTAAAACCGGCACTGGCTTACCTGGATATCATCAGGGAGGTTAAAAATGCGGTACAGGTCCCCGTTAGTGCCTACAATATCAGTGGCGAGTATGCGATGATCAAGGCCGCTGCGAAAATGGGATGGCTTGATGAAAATAAAGCGATTCTCGAAACACTGACCGCCATTAAACGTGCAGGAGCAGACCTGATTGCCACGTATTTCGCAAAAGAGGCCGTGAAATTAATCAGCCAGTAATAACATGAACACAGACAAAAGCATCGAATTATTCGCCCGGGCACAGCAAAGCATTCCCGGTGGTGTAAACTCGCCGGTTCGCGCGTTTAAGAGCGTTGGCGGCACACCGTTATTCATTCAAAAAGCAAAAGGCGCTTATCTCTTCGACGCCGACGGCAACAAGTATATTGACTACATCGCATCCTGGGGGCCGATGATCCTTGGGCATGCTCATGAGCCCGTTGTAAAAGCCATTCAGGAATATGCGACCCATTCAACCTCCTATGGTGCGCCGACCGAGCTGGAAGTGGATATGGCAGAACTCATCATCAGTATGGTGCCCCATGTTGACCTGATCAGGATGGTAAGCAGCGGAACGGAAGCCTGTATGAGCGCGCTGCGTCTGGCCAGGGGTTATACCGGAAAGAATAAACTGATCAAATTCGAAGGTAACTATCATGGTCATGCGGATGCTTTTTTAGTGAAAGCAGGAAGTGGGTTGGCTACATTCAATATTCAGGCCGTTCCGGGCATTACCGACGCAGTGGCCCGGGATACCCTGATCGCGGCTTACAATGATCTTGAACGGGTAAAGCAACTGGTGAAAACGCATCCTGGAGAAATTGCCGCCATCATCGTCGAGCCCGTCGCGGGCAATATGGGTTGCATACTGCCGGAACCGGGATTCCTGGAAGGTCTCAGAAGCCTCTGCGATGCAGAAAACATCGTATTTATTTTAGATGAGGTGATGACGGGTTTTCGGCTGGCTGCCGGTGGCGCGCAGGAAAGGCTCAATATCCGCGCAGACCTGGTAACTTATGGAAAAGTAATCGGTGGCGGAATGCCTGTGGGCGCCTTCGGCGGAAAGAAAGAAATCATGCAGCATATTGCACCGCTGGGAAATGTTTACCAGGCCGGAACCCTCAGCGGAAATCCCATTGCCATGATTGCAGGCTATACTGTTTTAAAAGAGCTGAAAGCCAACCCGGCCATTTACCGGCAACTCGAAGAAAAGACATTATACCTGAAAGCGGGGCTGGATCAGGTTTTCGGGACCTGGGGCAAGCCCTATGTGATCAATCAGCTGGGATCCATGATCAGCGTTCATTTTAGCGATCACCCGGTAACTGATTTCGCATCTGCTGCATCTGCCAACAATGAAAACTTTAATAAATTTTTTCATGCCATGCTTTCGAGGGGCGTCTATCTTCCACCCTCAGCCTTCGAAAGCTGGTTCCTTAATAATGCCATCAGTAAAAAAGATCTGGACTATACCATAGAGGCAGCGGAGGAAAGCCTGGAGCAGGATTTACCGAACTAAAGAGTTGATCAATGGAACAGCAATTCGCAGGGCTTCAAACCTGTATGCTTCTTAAACGCAGTGGAAAAATGTGAGATGGAAGAATAACCCAACATCACGGAAACCTCCGTTACGCTCAGCCCCTTTTCGTACAAAAGATACCTGGCATGCTCCATGCGCTGGCTCTGGTAAAAATCAAATATGGTCGTGCCGAACATTTCCTTGAATCCCTTTTTCAGGTAGCACTCATTGATGGCCACTTTTCTGCTGAGCTCTTTAATGGTGAGGGGTTCACCGATATGCTCGAGCAATATTTCCCTGGACTTCGCAATTTTTTCCCTGTCAGATTCATTCGCAAGAAACTTACATTGAAAAGCCTCCACTTCTTTTTCACCCAGCATGCATTCGAGGCTATACAATAAAAGCATCTGCATCTGGGCATTGATGTAGATATTTTCCAGATGGCCGGTGTATGTATGATTCAGGAGCGATTCGAGCACGATGCGCGTTCTGCTGCAAAGTGAAAGTATTTTCGAAAAAGAAGAAGGATGTCTGAAACTGAGGATCCTTTCCGTTAGGGTTTCACTAACCTTTCGCGGTTTGATAAACTGGGACAAATGAACCGGCGAAAATTTGAAACTGAGTACATCAACGCTTTCCCTGCGGTCGGCACAATGCCGTGAGGCGTTCAATTTACAGGAATCGCAGGCTGTATCCTTATACTTGCAATATACATTTCCTGCCATGCAGAATCTCAGTTCAAAATAGTTTTCCCGGGGTTCTTCTTTCCTGTAGTGATACACCATCATGCCCATGTCGTCGAGGCTCCATTGCGGGTGTTTGTGGTACCTGTTGATGACATATTGAACTGACCCCGGTATTTGTTGCTCTTTCTGGTGCAACAGCACAAGGTCCTCCTGCATAACAGGCTGCTTATACGCCAGGGCCAATATATCGGGTGGTTGGTGCATGTTTGGAGGGCAAATGTAAGCATGAAATGGCAATAAAGCAGCGCCCAGGGGGAAGCAAAAAAATCGGGCGGATTTTAGCATAAAACCCTAAAGAAAAAGCAGTTTTAAACACGCCGAAACCCTTATTTTTCGTAAATTTGCCGACCTTATACGGTTAACTTCAAAATGTAAGGTTTTCTACAAAAAATATGAGTGATACTACACAGGAAGTTTTATCTCCATCCACGAACGGATATGGCGCTGAAAGCATACAGGTTTTGGAAGGTTTGGAGGCAGTCCGGAAACGCCCGGCCATGTATATCGGGGATATCGGAGTAAAAGGATTGCACCATTTGGTTTATGAAGTCGTGGACAATTCCATTGATGAAGCTTTAGCGGGTTATTGCAAAAATATCGTTGTAAACATTTACGAAGACAATTCCGTGAGTGTTGAAGATGATGGCCGCGGTATTCCTACGGGAATTATCCTGAAAGAAAAACGGAGCGCGCTGGAAGTCGTTATGACGGTGCTTCATGCGGGAGGAAAGTTCGACAAAAACACCTATAAAGTTTCCGGCGGTCTGCATGGCGTGGGCGTCAGTTGCGTGAACGCACTCAGCAGCGACCTGAAAGTTACCGTGCAGCGCGACGGAAAATTGTTTGAACAGGAATACAAGATCGGTGTGCCCCAATACACGGTAAGGGAAATTGGTACGAGTGACAAGACGGGTACCCTTATTCATTTCTGGCCGGATTCAAGCATTTTCATTACTTTGGTTTACAACAAAGATATCCTGGAAAGTCGCCTGAGGGAACTGGCTTTCCTGAACAAGGGCCTCCGTATTGTGCTGAATGATCTTCGCGAAAAGGACGATGACGGTCATACCTATTCGAAAGTATTTTATAGCGAGGGAGGTATTGTGGAATTTGTGGAAATGCTGGACAATAATGCAGGAAGAAATGCATTGATACCCAAGGTGATTTATGTGGAGGCACGGGAAGAGACCAGCAATGTAGCCGTGGAAGTGGCGTTGAATTATAATGACAGCTACAGCGAGCACATCTATTCCTACGTGAATAACATCAATACCATTGAAGGCGGCACCCATGTGGCGGGATTTCGCCGGGCACTGACCAGGGTATTCAAAAGCTATGGCGATAAGCAAAATCTTTTTGAAAAAGCCAAAGTAGAAATAGAAGGGGATGATTTCAGGGAGGGATTGAGTGCGATCATCTCGGTGAAAGTTCCTGAACCGCAGTTTGAAGGACAAACAAAAACCAAACTGGGTAACAACGAGGTCAGTGGCGTGGTGGACTCAACCGTTTCGAGAGCCCTGGAAGCCTACCTGGAAGAGAATCCGAGGGATGCCAAAAATATTATCCAAAAAGTTATCCTGGCGGCACAGGCCCGTGCAGCGGCCAGAAAAGCAAGGGAACTTGTTCAGAGAAAAAGTGTTTTGAGTGGCGGCGGGCTTCCTGGTAAGCTTGCAGATTGTTCTGAGCGCTCTCCTGAACGTTGCGAATTGTACCTGGTCGAAGGTGATTCAGCAGGGGGAACAGCCAAACAGGGGCGTGACAGAAGCTTCCAGGCCATTCTTCCTTTAAGGGGTAAGATCCTTAACGTAGAAAAGGCTATGGAGCACCGGATCTATGAAAATGAGGAAATCAGGAACATGTATACCGCCCTGGGTGTTACCGTGGGGACCGTTGAAGATCCCAAAGCGCTGAATCTTTTAAAACTTCGTTATCACAAGGTCATTATCATGACCGATGCAGATGTCGACGGAAGCCATATCGCCACGCTGATCCTCACGTTCATCTATCGCTATATGAAAGAATTGGTGGAACAGGGATATATCTATATAGCCCAGCCCCCTTTATACCTGGTTAAAAAAGGAAAAGAACAGGCCTATGCCTGGACGGAAGACCAGCGTAAGATGCAAATAGAGAAACTGGGCGGCGGCAAAGATGACAGCGTCAATATTCAACGCTATAAAGGTTTGGGAGAGATGAATTCAGAGCAGCTGTGGGAAACGACTATGAACCCGGGAACAAGGACTTTGAAACAGGTCACGATTGAAAGCGCAGCCGAAGCAGATCGCGTTTTCAGCATGCTCATGGGAGACGAAGTAGCACCCAGACGGGAATTCATTGAATCTCATGCAAAATATGCAAGACTCGATATCTGACAGTCAATTCAATGCAGGATACTGATTTTCAATCTATTGCCTTATTTTGATGTTTAAAATCGGGAATTTCAGTACCTTTGCGGTCTGAGAATACATTCTCCTTGACTAACCTGAAAAGCATTTAACTAACCATTCAACCATTTTAATTATGGCTACAGTAACATTAACCGCATACAACGTTAAGACGAAAGAGAAAAATGTGCCCATGCATGACGCCGTTATTACCAAGACTGCCAAGGGGGCGTATATGGCCCAGGGAAACGATGGAAAAGGCAATAAACTGACTACTTTGCTTGGCCAGGAAAAAGCATTGGCTGCGATCGAAGCCGGTATTGCCAAACAAGGTTGGTAAGCCGCTAGCTGATCCGGTCAGATGAATTCCAAATAATTGGATGACCTGCCCATGATGGTCAGGTCATCTGCTTTTAGCCATTTCTTCAGAATGGTGGCATACACCTGCTTGAAATCGACCTGTTGCTTTAGGTCGCCATCGCTGAGATCGTTCAGGTCAGGCATCTCATTTAATAATCCTTTTTGTTTTAATCCTCCGCTGAGTAAAAACATGCTGTTGGCAGTTCCATGGTCAGTGCCTCCGCTGGCATTTTGGGATACCCTGCGTCCAAATTCAGAAAAACTCATCAGGAGTACATCTTCAAACCGGTGGTTTGATTTTAAGTCTGAAACAAATGCGGCGATGGCATCATTCATTTCCGTAAACAACCGTTCCTGCTGTACCGGCTGGTTGACATGGGTATCAAAACTACCCAACGACACATAGTACACTTTTGTATTGATGTCCGAAAAGATCAGTGAGGCAATGGTTTGAAAACGCTTTCCCAATGTTGTTTTAGGATAGCTGCCTGCAGCTGGATGCAATTTGCTCTGTAGAAAAATATATTCGGCACTGGAGAGGGTTTCTGCCATCGTTTTATAGAGATAGTCCACCAGTTGCTCTTTTCCGTTCATGCTATGATCGGCCAGGATGTCTTTAAAATATTTTTCGTGACTGGTATTAAAGAGCCGGCCCGGATCGGTAAGAGAAATTCCTTTCATTTTTGTTCCCTTTAAGGCCAGGCTCAGGGTATCGTCAATTTCAAGGGCCTGCGTGGGTTGATCACATCCCGGACATTGAGCGTCCAGATAGCGTCCCAGCCAGCCTGTTGAAGTATATTCGCTGGCCCCGGATCCTGTTTGCCAGATATCCATGCTTCGAAAATGCGAGCGATCTGGATTTGGATAGCCTACCCCATTAAGGATTCCCAGGAAGCCATCATCGTATGCAGATTTCATGGCAGTCAAGGCAGGATGCAAACCCACCTCATCTGTAAGTGATAATGATTTCTCTTTTGCGATTCCCAACCCCGGCCTCGACTGGTAATAGATATCATTGCGCACCGGGATGACCGTATTTAAACCGTCATTGCCACCGCTTAACTGCAGCACGACCAGAACCTTATTCCCTGAACCAAATGATATGGGTTTTTCAAAGGCTTTTAAGAACCTCGGCAGCATCAGGGAAGCTGCTGCCAATGAACCCGTTTGTAAGAATTGCCTGCGTTTAAGGATCATCGTGATTAGATTTTTTCAGCACAATTGGTATTCCGGCGTACTCATTAACTGTATCGTGGTACTTTTAATTAAACTGTCGCGGTTTGAAGAATCAATGTATTTGTTCATTGTACTGTTGCTGGTATGGGTTCCCTGTTGCAGTAAGACAGCGGCAATTTCAGCCGAAATCGATTCGCCGGAAACTTTTTCAAAGACTTTGATGTAATCTTCCCATGCAATCTTGGCCGCGATCACATGGCCGCCGCTCATCTTTCCGAAGTTTTTCAACTTTACGCCATTTTCGAAGGGATCCTTCATGCCCATCAATTGGTCATCATCATCTTTCGGCCGAAGTTGAAATTCATCAGCTGCATAGACCATTTGCGGAATGCGTAACCTGAACATCAGGGAGGAACTATCGATCCAGTTGGTGCCGCCCGGCCATCCGGCAACATTGGGAGGATAGAACAATAATTGTCCAAGCAGTCTCTGTACCAGCAACTGCACTTCCGGGTTTTCGATTTGCATGGGCAGTGTGCGGCGAATGCCAACGAGCAGCTCCACAGGCGATT
>DATHGW010000737.1:0-2749 GCA_035317445.1 Puia sp. | reverse complement strand
TGACCAAGAAAGGCCCGCTCTTCCTTGCCGACACCACGGTCAATTTCAATCCTACCGCAGAAGAATTGGCCGATATCACCATGCAGGCTGCAAAGGAAGTCCGGAATTTCAACATTGTCCCCCGGATTGCCATGCTGAGTTATTCGAATTTCGGCAGCAGCGATTCCACAGAAGCAAGACTGGTATCCGAAGCCTGTAAACTGGTAAAGCAAAGGGATCCTCAATTGATCGTGGATGGTGAAATGCAGGCCAGTGTGGCATTGAACAATGAACTGCTTAAAGATAACTATCCTTTCAGCGAATTGGTGGACCAGGAAGTGAATACACTGATCTTTCCCAATCTGGCCGCAGGCAATGTGGCGTATAATTTATTGAAAGAAGTGGGAGGAGCCGATGCCATTGGCCCCATCCTGCTGGGTTTGAAAAAGCCCGTACATGTTTTACAATTGGGGAGTTCTGTCAGGAGCATTTACAATATGGCCCTGGTCGCTGTCATTGATGCCCAAATCAAATGCAAATCATCTCCTGCAGAAACCATGAAGAGAACCTCGTGGTGGAAAGGATCTAAAAAATAGCGGAAGCAAATGCTGTGCTTCAAAGAGCTAATAAAATTGTATTTTCATTTTTTTAAATAGAAAAGCGTTTACCGTCAATCCAGCTCATGAGTTTTTTTACTGAATTTGGTCGCTTCCTGTTGATGATCAAGGGTATGTTCTCCAGGCCCGAAAACATGAAAATGTACTGGAAGGAATTCATGCACCAGTGTTCCGAGATCGGGATCGGCTCATTGGGGATCGTGGTCATTATTTCCATCTTCATGGGGGCAGTGTCTGCATTGCAAACAGCTTACCAATTGGTGAGTCCCTTCATTCCCCTGTCCACCATTGCACAGATCGTGCGGGATACGGTGATCCTTGAATTCTCTCCCACCCTGGTTTGTATTGTGCTTGCAGGCGTGGTGGGAAGTAAGATTGCCGGAGAATTGGGCAATATGCGGGTGAGCGAACAGATCGATGCACTCGAGATCATGGGCATCAATACGAAAACTTATTTGATCCTGCCAAAAATCCTGGCTTCGCTGCTCGTCATCCCTTTGCTGGTCATTATTTCGGCCACCCTGGGTATCTGGGGAGGAAGGTTCGCCAGCATCATGACCGATATCGTGCCTGCCAGCCAGTTCGACAAGGGACTGCTGCAATTTTTTAAACCTTACAATGTATTTTTTGCGCTGGCGAAATCGTATACGTTTGCCTTCATCATTTCGAGCATACCTGCATATTATGGTTACTATGTTCAGGGCGGTGCATTGGAAATCGGAAGAGCCAGCACAAAATCGGTGGTGGTCAGTTGCGTATTGGTGTTGTTTGCGGATTATTTGTTGGCAGCGTTGTTGTTGTAGTCAACTACGAGCTTCAAAAAAAAATATGATCGAAGTTAAAAACATAAGAAAAGGATTTAACGGCAAGATCGTGATCAATGATGTCAGCGCCGTCTTCCAAACCGGAAAATGCAACCTCATCATTGGAACCAGCGGCAGCGGAAAAACCGTTTTGATGAAATGCCTGGTGGGATTGTTTGAACCAGACCACGGAGAGATCCATTACGGGGGTAAGAATTTTACCGAGATGAACGACGAGGAACGCAAAGAACTCCGCCAGCAGATCGGCATGCTGTTTCAGGGTTCCGCTTTATTCGACAGCATGACCGTGGAACAGAACATCATGTTTCCGCTGGATATGTTCACGCAAAAGACCTACGCCGAAAAACTAAAACGGGTAAACGAAGTATTAGACCGCGTCAATCTGAAGGACGCCAACAATAAGTTCCCCGCAGAAATTTCCGGGGGCATGAAAAAAAGGGTGGGCATTGCCCGGGCAATCGTATTGAATCCAAAATATTTGTTTTGCGACGAGCCCAATTCAGGACTAGATCCACAGACCTCTCTGCTGATCGACCGGTTGATCAAAGAGATCACGCTGGAATACAATATTACTACGGTCGTCAATACCCATGACATGAACAGCGTGATGGAAACCGGTGATCACATTATTTACATGTACAATGGATTGAAAGAATGGGAAGGCAGCAACCAGGAGATCATTTTCAGCAAGAATGAAAAACTGAATGAATTTATTTTCGCTTCCGACTTCCTCAAAGATGCCAAGGACATGCGCATGCTCGAAATGAAGGGCAAGATTGATAATAACCGCAATATGGATGAACTTCTGAAATGATTCGCAAATCCGCACATTTATGTACATTTGCCCACATCCTCAAATAATATCATGGCCATTTTAGTCAATAAGAAATCAAAGATCATTGTGCAGGGTTTTACAGGTACTGAAGGCAGTTTTCATGCTACGCAAATGATCGAATATGGCACACAGGTAGTCGGCGGCGTTACGCCGGGTAAAGGCGGTACAAAACACCTTGACCGGCCCGTTTTTAATACCGTTTCTGATGCTGTCCATGCCACCGGAGCCGATGTCTCCATCATTTTTGTGCCACCAGCCTTCGCCGCAGATGCGATCATGGAGGCTGCGGAAGCCGGGATTGCCCTGGTGATCTGTATCACGGAAGGCATTCCCATCCAGGATATGGTAAAGGCCAAACACTATTTGCAGGGAAAGAGTACCCGCCTGATCGGTCCGAATTGTCCCGGCGTGATCACCGCCGGCGAATGTAAAGTAGGCATCATGCCAGGTTTTGTTTTCCTGAAAGGAAAGATTGGCATCGTATCCAAATCCGG
>DATHGW010000736.1:0-4622 GCA_035317445.1 Puia sp. | reverse complement strand
CGTGCGGATCGATCATGCCCATGCTCCTGTTGTTGATGTACCAGATACGGCCTTGCCTGTCTTCAATCAGATCTGCAATGCCGTCCAGGGATCCGTAAGCCTGCATGCAATCTCCATCATAACGGTAGAGTCCTTTGTTTGTGCCGATCCATACAGATCCATTTTTGTCCCTGATCATACAGAGAACTATTTTCTCCGGCAGACCCTGGGCCAGACCAATATCCATAACGGAGATGGTCGTCCCGGTCTTGGGTGTGATCCGTCCCGTCTTCACCAGGACAGGCGCAGAGAGGATATATCTTTTGAATTTCAGCGATTGGGAAGCTATTTTTTCCAGATTGAATGGCCGGGATGGCAGCGTACTCAAACCAACATGTATTTCCTGCGGCGGTTTGGGAAGCGGCTTGAACCCCGTAGTATCGAAGGACACTGTTGACAGGGCATTGAGGTCCAGTTTTTTTATTTCTGCTTTTATGCTGCCGGCCTTGCTGCTGAGCCAATGGAGTGGCCGGGCCTTACTTAATAGGATCGGTTGGCTTTTCGGTTGCGGAAATGTGCTGTCACTAAAGGGAAAGGGAATATCGACTGTCTGGTTATTACAGGATGGCAAAGTAAAAAGCGTGACGACGGCGGTCAGCACAGACAAAGCAGGGGCTATTCCTTTGCGCATAGGTATAAATGTATAATAATTATCTAAAATACGGTTTGTATTTGATTATTATGAAGCAATAGGAATAGCCACTGCCCATGCATGGACAGCAAAAGAACATTGCGCGGAAAACGGTTGATCTATTTGGAGATTTTGTCGATCACGATTTCGTCGCCGGTTATAGTACCCGTAATCGTTACCTTATCGCCGACATACTTAGACACTTTCTTTGGCTCTTTGATCGCATACACTTTGTCTCCCACAACAAAAACGGGAGCATACCCTTCTTTAACACATTTCTTGGCACAGGCAGCATGCCCTTCATTATTGCCTTTTGCGCCGCAATGGGCGTCACTGATGTAACCGGTCCAGGTTCCATTTTCTGCAGCAAAAGCCGCAACGGAGAAAAAGAATGCCAGCGGCAGTAAATACCTTTTCATATCGGCAAGTTTTATGTGAGGAAATTCAACGTACCTAATGTACGAAATTTTCCAATGCCCGCCCCGGCCAATTCCAATTTTGGATTCCCGTCCCTTCCAGGGAAAAAAAACTAAATCATGAGCCCGTATCACATTGATTTTCAATACAATGCATTTGGCACGTCATTGGAACTCCTCTTATCTGTTCTAGAAAACACTTAGTATGAAAACTCAAATAACGATCTTAAGCATCTTTTTTTCGATATCCACGATGGCTGGAGCAGGTCCAACCGTGTCGGTGAAAACCGCACCCGCTAAGGATACCATAATTGTCTTTCCAACAAGTACAATTACCCTGACCGGTACCGCGACGGAAGTTAATCCAGGTCATCCAATTTTAGATACCACCTGGACTAAAACCAGCGGACCTGCAGCGACCATTACCAATAGTTCTAATCGTATGACCACAACCGTAACGGGACTGTCAGTAGGCAATTACCAATTTACACTCACCGCTACGGACAAGAATAATTCAACCGCTGTCAATTTAAATGTAAAAGTGATTTCGGGACTTCTGCCAGTCACCCTGACCTATTTCCACGCTTCTGCAAATGATCAGGGAATAAAACTTGACTGGCAAACCAATATGGAATCAAACAATTCCGTTTTTATCATTCAAAAAAGCACTGACGGTTTCAATTTCGTGGATGTGGCAAGCGTGGCGACAAAGGCAAACAATGGCAACAGCGATGCTCCCCTGACTTATAGTTACCAGATCTTTAGCAAGAACACGACAACAGCAGACATGCGCTATATGCTACTTGCTATGGCATTGCTTGTATCCGTCGTTTTCATCAGTAAATTAAACAGGGTATACAAAAGCCTGTTATTAGGTATTGCCTGCCTGTTTCTCTTTTCATGTTCTAAATCCGTAACAATACCCAATAATATACCCGCTTCCTCCAAAACTGAGTTTCGTTTAAAACAAGTTGATATCGACGGTCATGTGAACTATTCGGAAGTGAGATTATTGAACTGATCCTTTGGGCCGAAGCCAGCTTCGGCCCGGTTTGTCAACGCCTGATCATTTTGTCTTTTACAATTTCATTCATGACCTTTTCCCGTAAGTTTTGGCTGATGGTGATCTTTTCATTTCCGATGTCCAGTATGTTTCCCTCTATGCTTTTGATTTTGCGTATGTTCACGATAAAAGATTTGTGCACTTTGATGAAAATATCCGAAGGCAATTGTTCTTCGAGACTCTTGATCGTAACATAAACCATCATTTTTTTTGCATTGGTGTACAGCATCACGTAATTCAACATGGCCTCCGCATACAGCAGATCATCATAAAAAACCTTCTCTATTTGATTGTTGTTCTTTATAAAAAAATGATCGGCGATTTTATTTGGGGGTCCGGCAGTTGTCTTTTTTAATTCTCTTATCTCCTTTGCCTTGTTACAAGCTTTTAAAAACCGGTCAAAAGCAATGGGTTTTACCAGGTAATCCAACACGTCCAATCCAAAGGCTTCCACCGCATACTCAGCATAAGCCGTGGTCATAATAATACTGGCATTGGTCTTTGAACTCTTTAAAAAATCAATCCCATTTATTTTGGGCATATTGATGTCCAAAAATATAATGTCGATATCATGGTCCTGCAGCAGCGCCATCGCCCTCAGGGGATTTTCCGCTTGCCCCGCCAATTCTAAAAAATCTATTTCTTCGACAAATTCCTGCAAAACTTTCCTGGCGATGGGTTCGTCATCAATAATGATACATTTTAGTTTCATGACAGGTCAATCTTTACATGTGTTTCGTAAAAGCCATCTTCAATTTTTGTAGTAAGTTCATATTGATTGTTGTATAATAATTCCAATCGTCGTTTTAAATTGCTTATGCCAATCCCATTTGAATTTTTAGGACTGCTGGGTTGCGTCAATTCTTTTGTATTCCTAAACGAGCCATACAAAATATTCCCTTTCGTATATATTTTGATGCAGATGCTGTTTTCTTTGTCGGTAAAATTACTGACAAACTTAAAGGCATTTTCAATCAGAACGACTAATAAAAGCGGGGCAATTTTTACTCCTGCATCAATATGTTCAATTTGAAAGTGCACCGTTAATTTTTCATCTTTCCGCAAACGTTGAAAGGCCACATAATTTTTTATGTACTCTATTTCTTTTTCCAGGCTTACTTTCTCTGCCCCGCAATCGTATAGCTGGTACCTGAGCAGTTCCGAAAATTGCAAGAGGATGTTCCTGGCGACCTGGTTGCTTTTATCAATATGACCGTAAATGGTATTGAGCGAATTGAATAGTGCATGGGGATTGATCTGTGCCTTTAAATAATCCAATTCGTTTTTCACCCGTTCCTTTTCCAACAACTCCAATGTCTGTTGGGTTTGCATCCTGTCGGCCAGCAATTTGCCAATGGTTATCCCAAATACCCAAAGCGAAATATTGATCACCGAATTAAAGTACAATGTGCGAAAGTCTGTTATTGAAGGAGCGTGAAAAAAGTGAAGGTTCATTTGTAATGCAACCAACGCCCTGAGCCACGCTGAAATGGCAATGACCAGTATTGTTGATAAAACGAAGAGGGCATATTTCTTTTTCAGCAAAAACTTCGGAACGATGAAATGATTGACGGCATAATAATCTGCTGTAATGAAAATCAAATAGCAAAACTCGATGGTCATGGTTTTGCTGAGCGTAACAGAATAGCTGCGAAAAACAGCTATCCATAGAAGGTAAATGCCTGCCCAGAATAGCGCATGATATAAGAATGTTCTGCCTTTCAATAGCTTTTTTTTACAAAGGTAGCAACCTGCTGCAGGTTTTAAGGCTTATTACATGATGCAGGTCAAATTCTTGATAAACCCATGTTTAATCAAGTAAAAGCATTGGATGCTGTAATTCGTTTTAAATACCCCGATGATTGTTGCAGGTTTGTGTCATCAATTTATCTAAAATCAGAAAATGAAAAAAATAGTCCATTGGTTTATACATCCACCGGTAACCGGTCAGTCAGCCATTTTAATTATCCGCCTGATGGCTGGAGCCGTCTTTTTCTGGGAAGGCATTTTGAAATTTGTTTATGTAAACCAGGGGGTTGGACGATTTACCAAATTAGGTTTCCCTTTTCCCGAAACCACAGCCCACGTCATCGCAACAGGTGAGATCATTGGCGGTTTACTCCTCATCTTTGGACTATTCACCCGGATAACCGCGTTCTATTTTATTGTACAAATGATCGTTGCCGTGCTCAGTACAAAAATTGATCTGTATTTTGGCAGAAGCCCGTTGCCCAGGCCGCCAGCGCCGCCAACCATCGGCATCTGGGCGGTGTTACACGAAATACGTTCAGATTATGCTCAAATCCTTTGCTGCCTTTTTCTGCTCATGGAAGGCGCCGGCAGGAGGTCGCTCGATTTTATGATCTCCACCTCAAAAAAAGTGTATCGTATGGGCGATCGGTCGTCGCCGCTCGCAAAAGAACAGTGGCCGCAATTGTTACATTGAATGACCCCTATTTGTGCCTATTTTATT
>DATHGW010000735.1:0-4330 GCA_035317445.1 Puia sp. | reverse complement strand
CAACCGGGAATTGCGGGCCCAGGGGTTTGGAAACCTCGTATCTGGACTGATCGGAGGATTGCCCCTAACGTCTGTGATCGTACGCAGTTCAGCCAATGTGGATGCCGGAGCCAGGAGCAAATTATCGACTGTTTTTCATGGATTGCTCATTGCCCTAACCGTGTTGTTCATTCCGGGACTATTGAATAAAATTCCGTTGAGCGCCCTGGCCGCCATACTGGTAGTCACCGGGTACAAACTCGCCAAGCCATCTGTTTTCAGGGAACTGCACAGGAAGGGCATCGACCAGATCATTCCTTTTATCGTAACCATCGTGGCGATACTCTTATCCGATTTGCTGATCGGCATCTTGATTGGAACCGGCGTGACCTTATTTTTCCTGCTGCGGAGTAATTTTAAATCCTCCGTGATGATCGTGAATGATACTAATAAATGGCTGGTGCGCTTCAGAAAGGATGTTTCCTTTTTGAATAAACCCATCATTAAAGAAGGACTGGAATCCGTTCCTGAGGGCTCTTTTGTGTTGATCGACCTGACCCGGGCCGATTTTATTGACAAGGACATCATTGACGTGATCAATGAATTCATGCATCATGCACCGCTGAAGGCCATCACGGTAGAGATCAAGAAGAGCCAATACAAGGCATTGCACCAATTGATTTCGGAACCTGGTCTGACTTAGGGAAATTGAATCAGAAGGACTTACTTTTATTAAAAAATAATAACTATGTATTCGATCGATAAATTGCTTCTTGAGAATAAAGCCTGGGCCGCCGAAAAAACAACGGACGACCCGGAATATTTTGAGCGGCTCGCACACCTGCAAACTCCGGAATTCCTATGGATAGGCTGCAGCGACAGCAGGGTGCCTGCCAATGAAATTACGGGTACACAACCGGGTGAAATATTTGTGCATCGTAATATTGCCAATATGGTGATCCATACGGATGTGAACTTACTCAGTGTGTTGGAATATGCCGTTACCCATCTTAAAGTGAAACATGTTATTGTTTGCGGGCACTATGGTTGCGGCGGTATTAAAGCGGCGATGACGAGCCACGATTATAAGCAGGTGCTGAACATGTGGCTGAGAAATATCAAGGATGTATACAGGCTGCACCGGGAAGAACTGGATGCCATTGGGGATGAAGAAAAACGCACGGACCGGCTGACGGAATTGAATGTTCAGGAACAGGTTCTACATCTTGCCAAAACATCCATCATTCAGCGGGCCTGGCGCCATGAACAAAGACCGCAACTGCATGGATGGGTATACGGCTTGAAAGACGGGCTCATCAAACCTGTTTTCGAAATGAATTCGAATAATCATATTGATCCGATCTATGAGTATGATGATTTGTAGAAAAAATGAACGAGTGCCAAACCCCCGACGGAGTCTGCGACCGTCGGGGTGTTTATACTTTCTTACTTATGCAGCGCCTTTTTTGAAAATTCGCTTAATATCAGCCTGCCGCTGATGGCTGCGCGTTCGAGTAGGAGTTGGTCCCAATCATCCGTGCCTTTCCAGAATATTTTTTTCATTTCCTTAACTGCTGCCGGATTGGCATGCGCGAGATGAGTGGTCAGGCGCCTGATGGATTCATCCATAGCTTCCGTATTGTCATGTAATTCTGCATAAAGCCCTTTTTTCCTGGCCCAGTCGGCATTGCGCCAGAGCGTCGCATCGATGGCCAATTGCGAAAAGGCGGAAATACCAATTTTTCTTTCGATGACCGGGCCAACGACAAATGGCCCGATACCTATTTCAAGTTCGCTGAGTTTTATATCGGCGCCATTCATGGCAATGACGTAATCGGCGGCGGCGACCAATCCCACCCCTCCGCCCACACATTTGCCCTGTACCCTGGCCACGATAAACTGCGGGCATTTACGCATCGCATTGATCACTTTTGCAAAGCCACTAAAAAACTGGGTTCCCTGTTCTTTATCTTTGATCGACTGCAATTCGTCGAAGGAGGCGCCGGCACAAAATGTTTTTTCTCCCTGTGAACGCAGCAGGATCACTTTGGTGTCTTCATCATGTCCGGCACTATGAATTTCTTTGGCCAACTCTTCCAGCAACCTGCCTGGCAATGAATTGCTTTTTGGATGAAAGAATTCAATGGATGTGATGCCAGAATGCTTTTCAATTTTTATATGACCGGCATCAATCTGACTAATCATAACAAAGAATTTATATATGATCGATTTCTATTCTCAAAGATAATAACTACATCCGCTTTATGACTGGTCGAGTTTTTTTACCATGGTCAGAATGGTCGCCACCGCCACGCTTTCTCCAGTATCATCGTAGACATCCACCCACCATTTCACGATGCCTTTTGCAATGTCTCCATCTTCTTTTTTTTCCTGGTCAACCTTTTCTTTGCAGGTCAGCCTGACCCCGATCGTGGTGCCGGCATATACGGGCTTAAGGAAGCGGCATTCATCGATTCCGTAATTGAGCAAAACAGGTCCTTTTTTCGCATCCACAAACAAACCTGCTGCCGCACTCAGGATGAAATAACCGTGGGCCACCGGTTTTTCAAACATGGTTCCTTCCAATGAACTGTGATCCGTATGCGCATAAAAATGATCCCAGCTTATATTGCCAAAATTCACGATGTCGGCTTCGGTCACGGTCCGTTTGTGGGTGACGACCGTATCTCCGATCTCAAGCTCCTCAAAATATTTTCTGAATGGATGTTTTTCGTCGAAGGTTTGCTTTGCGTGCGGCTGGTAAACATGGGTGATGGCCGTGATAGCAGACGGCGATCCTTGCAGGGCGACCCTTTGCATATAATGTTTAACTCCGCGAATGCCGCCCATTTCTTCACCTCCGCCGGCTCTACCCGGGCCTCCGTGTACAAGCTGGGGAAGCGGCGAACCGTGACCGGTACTTTCTTTCGCACAGTCGCGATCCAGAACCAGTATGCGGCCATGGTAGGCGGCGGCACCCAGTACGTATTCCCTTGCGATGGACCGGTCGGCCGTCACGATCGAACTGCATAGGGAGCCTTTTCCCTTTTTCGACAATTCAATGGCTTCATCCATATTCCTGTAAGGCATCAGGGTGCTTACCGGACCGAAAGCTTCTATATTGTGTGGCTCTTCACTTGCAAAGGGGGTTTCATTCATCAGTAAAACAGGACTCATAAATGCTCCTTTTACTGCATCGGCATCGATAAGCTGAACACTGTCGAGTGAGCCATAAATGAGTTGTGAAGAGGCCAATAATTTTTCCACCCTGCCCCTCACTTCTGATCTTTGGGTTTGCCCGGCCAGTGCGCCCATGCGTACCTGATCGTTTTCCGGGTTGCCAATCGTCGTTTGAGCGAGGGCCTGGACCAGGGATCTCCTTATTGCTTCCATCTTGTCTTCAGGAACAAAAATCCTTCTTATAGCAGTGCACTTTTGTCCTGCTTTTACGGTCATTTCTTTTCTAACTTCTTTGATAAGAATATCCCATTCCGGCATTTCGGGAACCACATCGTTTCCAAGTACAATGCAATTCAGCGAATCTGCTTCCATATTAAAAGGAACATTTTCACGCAGGATGGCGGGATGGGTTTTAAGCATCAATCCTGTAGATGCAGATCCCGTAAAGGTGACCACATCCTGCGCATGAGCATGATTCAGGATGTCACCTGCGCTTCCGCAGATCAGCTGCAGTGCCCCGTGAGGCAAAATGCCCGAAGCGACAATCTCCCGCACGACCGCTTCGGTAAGGAAAGACGTAATCGTCGCGGGTTTAACGACAGCCGGAACACCGGCCAGAATATTGACGGCCAGTTTTTCCAGCATTCCCCAGACCGGGAAATTAAACGCATTGATGTGAATGGCCACGCCTTCCTTAGGCACTAAGATATGCTGTGCCATAAAAGTATTTCTCTTGCTCAAATTCACGGGCTCGGCATCGGTGCAAAATGTTTCGTTGGGGAATTTTCTTCTCAGGGAAGCATAGGAAAATAAATTGCCGATGCCTCCTTCCAGGTCTATCCAGCTATCGCTGCGGGTAGCGCCGGTTTGAAAGCTGATCGCATAAAATCTATCCAGGCGGCTTTTTAGATGCAAGGCCAACGCCTTCAGCAGCCTGCCTCTTTCATGAAAGGTCATCTTTCGCAAAGCGGGGTTTCCGACCTTTCTGCCATATTCGAGCACGGCTTCAAAATCAATTCCTTTCGTCGATGCCTCATGGATCGGCGCGCCGGTGACCGCATGGAATAAGGTTTGCCCTTCCCCCTCACCCTGGATCCATTTGCCCGTTACATAATTGCCGAGTTTATTCATACACAAGCTTTGATGATTCAACTAAATTACTCCAAAAGTA
>DATHGW010000734.1:0-2426 GCA_035317445.1 Puia sp. | reverse complement strand
GATCGTGTTCCCCAGGCGGCTTGCACAAGTGCTTTATTGTTTATTTTGCCTGGTCTTCGCAAAGGCTGGTTTCGGCCAATCTTTTTCCATTGGACTGAAAGGGGGCATCAGCATTCCCAACCTGACACCGGGCGGAACGAGCAATCCCCTTAACAGCGGATACAGTTCGGGGTTAGGGCCTGATGCTGCGCTGTTTGGCGAGTATCATTTGTCGGGCCTGTTTTCAGTGGAAGCATCTGTTGAATATTCGGCACAGGGGGGAAAGAAAAATGGCAAGCAGGCGCTTCCCGTTCCGTCATTTGTTGCCGCCATGTATCCGCCGGGCCAGGCTCCCAAATACCTGTATGCAAATTTTGATGCATCCGCAGAATTCGATTACCTGCTGATCCCCGTGCTGGCTAAGTTTAGTTTTAACCTGGACGAGCGCGGAACCTGGCGCTTTTATGCCGATGCCGGTCCTTTTGTGGGATTCTTACTTTCAGCCAAAACGATCACGAAGGGAACGAGCAATGTCTATGGAGATGAAGCCGAAACACAGCCGCTGCTCTATGCGCCGATCTCTTTTGATACCACGACAAACATCAAGGACCAAATATACAATACGAATTATGGCGTTGCAGGTAACGTAGGAATAGCTTATCATACCGGGCCGCACTGCATTTTTTTTGAGGGCGGAGGGAACTATGGCTTCAAGATCCTTCAGAAGGATAAAGAGAATGGACAGAACCATGCGGGTGCAGCAGTCGTCAGGCTCGGGTATGCATTCACGTTTGGAAAACAACGTCCGGGAGCCGGAGCCGTGAGGGAGCCTAATAGGTTTTGAATAAGAAATAAGGAATTAGGAAGTATTTATTTTTGCCTATTGCCTATTCTCTATTTTCTATTATCTTCCTTTCACTGCACGATCCCGGCCAGTTCAAGGCTTTTTTTCTTTAACTTTCTTATTTCCACATCTTCAATGACCGGATCCGGAGCAAGAATGAGTGAAGCATTGTTTTCGCGCCACCAGTTGTTTCCATATAGCTCCTCGAAGGGCAGAACGCCCACCAGGTATTTCCGGTCCGTCTCGGCATGCCACTCTTCAATCCATTCAAATTTTTCCTTGGGAATATGCGCCCAGTCATCGAAGCTCACGTAGGCCTTTACATAAAAGTTTCTTGTCAGTTCATGGGGTGTATGGTGATAGAGCTTTTTGTATTCATACTTGTATTGGTAGCGAAGGGCCGATAAATCGCTCAACACAGCGGATGCTGTAGGAAAACTTCCTGCGCCTTTGCCATAAAAAAACTGTTTGTCCGAAAAACCACTTTCTATGACCACTCCATTGTATTCGTTTTTTACGAAAGCCAGGTGATCATCCTGTTTGATGAACTGAGGCAAAACAAACGCGGCCACTTTTCCATTCAGCAATTTTTTGGCCTGTGCTACAAGCTTGATGTCGAAGCGTTTTTCGGCGGCTACTGCAGCATCGCTCAACTGGATGTTCTGTATTCCGTTAAAAACAATATTGTCGGGATGTTCGACGATGCCATAGGCATGCGTGAGCAGGAAGGTCCATTTATTCACTGCATCATAACCTTCCACATCCAGCGAGGGATCGCTTTCTGCGAAGCCCAATTGTTGCGCCATGAGCAGCGCCTGCTGAAAGTCGAGTTTCTCTTCAAACATTTTGGTCAAAATAAAATTCGTTGACCCATTCACGATGGCCTTGATGGAATGCAAGAGATCATTGTCATAATATTCCTCGAGGTTACGAATGACGGGGATCGAGGCACAGGCTGCCGCCTCGTATAAAAAAGAGCGATCGGTTAGTTTCTGCAGGCCCAGCAATTCCGGCAGATGCTCTGCGATCATTTTTTTGCTTGCGCTGACCACATCCTTGCCATTTTTCAAAGCGGTGCAAACAATTTCGAATGCAGGTTCTGATTCGTTGATTACTTCCACGATCACATTGATTTCGGGGTCGGTAAGTAAATCATTTTTATCTGTTGTGAACAGATCAGCAGGCGCATTTCGCTTTTTGCCCGGATTTTTAATACAAACACGCTTGATCGAAGCCTTCAGCGAAGGGGTTTGTTGCAGGACCCTGTAGAGACCTTCTCCCACAACGCCGAAACCGAACAGGCCGATGGTTAACTGTTTATGTGTTTCCATATAAATTGATGCTTTCGATGGTATAGCTTGAATTTTTTTCTTTTCTTATGAAATCGGTAATCAGGCCGCCGATGGATTCATATTCGAGTAGAAATCCATCGTGACCATAATTCGATGCAATGGTTGCGAATTGCGCCCCGGGAATATGCGCTGCCAGGAATTGTTGTTCCACCAGCGGAAACAATATGTCCGTTTCAATACCGATTGTCAATGCCTTCGC
Organism: Puia sp.; assembly: GCA_035317445.1. Taxonomy (GTDB): domain Bacteria; phylum Bacteroidota; class Bacteroidia; order Chitinophagales; family Chitinophagaceae; genus Puia. Next base: position 52 of record DATHGW010000734.1, on the reverse strand, counting down.
CCGGATCAGACGCAGGGCATTTTCCATGCTGCTCCTTCCGCGCCCGACATTG
>DATHGW010000733.1:0-3659 GCA_035317445.1 Puia sp. | reverse complement strand
TGGAAGTAAAAACAGTACCTGAAATAGTGAACACGCCGGTTACCGTAATATTAGCTGATCCACCGGTAAATATGCCCCCGGCAAAAGTAGCCGCGCCGCTGGTCGTAATGGGGTTTGCATTCTGAATAATCGTTCCTGTATAAGTCGCATTGACATTTATACTCGTTAGCGTGACCGCGACGTCAACAGTACAATTACCCAATCCGTTGTTATTGAATATGGCCGCATCAGCAGCGCCGGGAACACTTGCTCCACCTGGTCCGCCAGAAAGGGCAGACCAATTGGCTGTATTGTTCCAATTAGATGCTGCAGCAGCCACCCAGAACCTATTGGCAGCATTTGTTGCTGAGACAAGGATTAATGAGCAGCAAACCAGCAGGATAGCCTTGGTTAGATAATGGTTTTTCATACGAGCCTATGGATCGACTAATTTTTTAAAGGATATTTAATAGAAAACTGCTTTTATAACGCGTTTACTAAGTGTATACGTATACGCTTATGTAAAGAAAAAGCATTAGTAGGTGATCCGGTATAGGGTATACCATTATTGTTGTGTAGTTGAAATACTACAAGATGTGGGTAACCAGGTAGTTATAACTGTTGGTGACATTTTGCATGGGTTGCGGGGCTCCATCCTGCTCCACAAAAAAATATTTCATGCCCGACTCTTTGGCGTGGTCAAAAATGCGTTTAAAATCAACAACCCCTGTTCCTACCTCTGCAGGATTCATAGTGTTTTTATCAAGGTCTTTCACATGCCACAGGGGATAACGACCAGGATGTAGCTTAAATAGTTCAACAGGATCTTGTTTTGCCTTCGTTGCCCATGCAAGATCAAGTTCCATTTTAACCAACGCCTTATCTGTATTATTAAGGATGTAATCGAACGGACGGTTACCCTCTATTACATCAAATTCTGTTTGATGGTTATGATATGCAAACTGCACTCCATTTTTCTTGCAAGCTTCACCCGACTTGTTAAAAACTTCGACAGCAGTTTTTATTTCGTCCATCGTATTGACAGGAATGCTCGAACAAACTAAATAACTTAACCCGCCCTCAGCAGCTTCATCAGCAAGTTGTTGATGGTTGTCTTTTAAATTGGGAATCTTGGCCATATTATTAATCATAGGGGCCATTTTTTGTATTCTCGCCGAATCCTCGGCGGTTTTAGCCATTTTCATGATTTGCGCCATAGTAAAAGGCGCTCCTCCTACGTGTGCGGAGCGCCAGTGCATACCGGCATCCTTTACCAAAGCAGCAAATTCTTTTGGCTTATACCCATACCAATTGCCTTTTTGCGATCCTGCACTTTCCAATTCCTTGTATCCTATCGCAGCCAATTTTTGTAATGTTCCTTTTGTATCAGTCGTCATTAAATTACCGAGTGTGTATAACTGAAGTCCGACAGGATGAACGACTTTTTTACCTGAAAATATTTCCGCCATAGCTGAACGTCCCAGCAGTAAACTGGCTGCGGCAAATGTGCCTGATTGTAAGAATGCTTTTCTTTTCATGAGATTGTTTTTTTGAATATGTAAAATTACGTGTCTATTAATAACCGGTATAAAATCTCATCTTTATTCTTTTACGTTTCCGGTATCCCTGACGCAACGCACAGAAAAAGCCCTGTACTTTTCACCATCCTTTTGGCGATAAAGCCTTCCGCCGCCTTTACCAAAGTTGTAAAACCATGCAGTGCCGGTATCACTTTCCGTTGACGCCCAGTAAAATCCATGAGCCTGCAGCCGTCCGTATCCGTCGCGCTCAGATCCCCGGCCACCACCCAATAGGGCATTGAACTGAGCGGTGCCTCCGGATGTCAGCGACTGGTAAGCTGTTTTTCCACTATCCCCCGAATCACCATAAACTCCACCATACCGGCTGGTCATTTGCTGCCATTCTTCATCGGCCGGCAAACGCCAGCCGTCTCCCAGTAAAGTGCATCCGGTCTTAGCTATTTCCCAGGTATATAAACGGCCATATTGACGGCAATTCAGCGCTGAATCCTGATAACAATAAGATCCGGCAATATTGGTGTTCAGATTGTCCGTCATCCACTGTTTATTATCCAGCATTATTTTTACGGTATACATATTACCATCTCTATCTTTTAGCGAGCTATTTGCCTCCTGACCATGAGCAGTATGATTTAGGCAGATCGTGCACCATGTGGCAATAAGCGCCATTACACAGGTGTTGATGCGATGTTTTAAGGCATACATAAATCAATTTTTTACATTGGAGGCCCTTCAGAGAAGACGCAGCCGCAGACACTGCCTGTCATTCAATATACGCAAAATTCTGCCTAACTTAGACTATAAACAAATGGCTTATGAGAAAATTATTTATGCCAATTTTTTCATTGTTGTTCATTCTTTCCTGCAAAAATCAGAAACCGCTGACCGAACAATTGAAAGACAGCTTTGCCCATCATTTAAAAAAAATAGATTCGTCAGCTTCGTTGGATTCTGTCCATATCCTTTGGAATGCTCCCATTACGGACAAACTGGTCAGGATAATTGACGATTCTAGTTATATCAGGGAATTCATGAGGGTTCAATCTCAATTATCGTCGGCTAAACAAAAGAACGATAAAGACAGCATTGAATTTTACCAGTATGAAATCAACTTTATGGAAAAGGAAATAGATTCAGGGACGAAATCCATTGGTCGTGCCGATACAACCCGAACATTCGGACACCTGATTGGTGTTGCTTATTACATTTCAAAAAACCAAAAAACGAAAAAAGACAGCACCATCATTGCTATTGATTCTCTTTCCACTATGCTACCCGCAGAATATTTGGATTCGGCAATGAAGAGAACAGTCGAAAGTCTCAATTGATTTTTTTCAAAATAAATTCCATTACCGGATCCTGATTTTTAAAATACGCCTGCGATGATAGCAAAACAGGAAAATCGGGTGCTATCCATTTTCGATTATCTCCGGGTATACTTTCATGATACTTGTTCGAAATACTGCCCATGGCGCCGCTCCAGGGCAACAGAATATAGTTTCCTTCACCCACAAAATTAGGACTTGAAGAAGATGGCTCACCGGCGAAAAGGGCATGTGTGTCTCTATTCATTAACGAAATAAAGACCTGCGCCGCTGAAAAAGTGTTCCTTCCGGTAATGATGACCATTTTTGATGCCGGGTTTTCATGCTCAAAATGTTTTAATGCATTGATGAGTGGGGCAAGCAAATCGAGGTTTCCGCCATTGTTATGCCGCACATCGATAATCAGCAAAGTTGGTTTTTCTGTTTGCAAGATACTGTCCATCCTTTTGCCAAAAGAAGCAAGGGTTTCATTTTCCTTATCCTCTACCTGGTTGAACTGGAAATAAATTTGCTTATGATCCGTAAGATGTGTGAACCAGAAATTATCCTCCACATGCAATAAGTAAAGCGGCACAGGCGACCCGCCGGCCAATCGTGAAGGAAATAATTTCGGTATGCCGTGAAAATTGTTGGCCGGGGTAAAGGATATCTTTTGGGTGATGTTGTTTTTGTTTAGATCAACGAGGTCCATGGATATATCCGCAGCGCCCGGAGTAAGACCGTACAATTCGTATATACCCCTGAAACGAAGTATGGAAGGTGCAAACCATTTTACGGTATATTCATTATCCTGGTGTATGTACCCATTCATATC
>DATHGW010000732.1:0-8803 GCA_035317445.1 Puia sp. | reverse complement strand
TTGGAGGGTTGAGCCGTTTCTGACTGGCTGGCGTCTGCGGTTCCCTTTCCGTAGAGTTTGAAAAGGTTTACATGAAAATTGATCTTTCCCACCGCATCTCCTTGCAAGTTGGTGTAAGCGTCCACGCTAATGCGGCCATTTACTTCAATCAATTTCCCTTTAGTTAGATAGGTTGCGCTTTCAGTATTTAGCCAATAGGCGCAATTGACATAGGTTGTCGTTTTTACAACTTCTCCGCCTTTCGGTTTGTAGGAATCGTTCAAGGCAATGGAAAAATTGACAACTTTTTTTCCTCCCTTTGTTTCTGCAATGCTTGCATCTTTGGTGATGCGGCCAAATAACTGTACCATAATTTTTAATTTTAAATTGTGATTAATAAGTCCGCAGCAGTAGCCGCGTTCTTTCTTTTTGGATAGCAACCCAATTGGCCAGCAGAGGAAGGAGAAATGTTTTTATGAATAAAAAATACTACCCGAAGGGTGGAGATTTTTTTTTTAAAACCCGGTAGGGCAAACCAGAGCGAAGCCGAGGTGCAGACTTTCGTATGACGGCGCAGGACAATATCTTTGATAGCCGTCTATTTAATAACACTTAGACTATCTGGTAAGATCAACTATTATACTGTATCCCAAAATCAGCATCACGATATCTAAAGTGCAATTGGTGATTCGTAGTAGTAGTAATTGTATTCTTTTCGATTAAATCAATAAGCGAGATGCTAATGATAACGACTCTTAAAACAAATTTTGATGCATTATGCCGATTCGAAAATTTAAGAATGAATTTTTTAAAACCAATTATCAAACAAATTAAAAGCCCTGACTATGTCCTAAATGCCGCTAATGAAATTGTAAGGAGTTTCAAAACGGTTTTTGCACAGACTCACGACCGAGTACATGTTGTTTTCCCAATTTAGCTGGGCATATCCAAATCTGGCTGTTTCGGTCCCGGCTTATGCAACCACGCAGCCAGCACATAAAACAAATAGATGATCACATTAGCGGTATCAAGTAAGATGGTTTTATCGGCAACATTTGAAACCTGGCGTTGTATTGATCCCCCCAAATGATCCGCCTGCTCCCCTAAAATCACCACCACGAGATAGAACCTCGGTCCAGTGGCAATCCAGAGAAGGACTGACTTGAAGATCTGCAGGTCGCATCATACTGCACCACAGAAACTGATCAGCGCAAGGCCGCGTTCATCGGAACAGGAAACAATTACATTTTCTGGTATGCCACATTTTATAAAGCTTTGTCTGATTTTAAATTGTCACATGGATCGAAATAACGAGCGCCCCTACCAAAACGTTTCATTAACCAATATCAAACGCGAGTTATGGACTGACGTGCCCGGACTGGAGGGGTATTATGCCCTTTCGAATTTTGGTCGGATTAAAAGGTTTCCCTTCGAGATTCTTTGTTCCAATGGCCACCTGCGGAGGATGAAAGTAAAAATAATCCGATTGGAACTCCAGAAAATACCGAATCAAACGATGAAGGATAATGTGTTTTTTTTAAGAGCCAAAATTTGCCGATCCGGGAATTTCTACAATTTAAGCGTGGCACGTTTGGTTTATTATAGTTTCATTAAAAAGTTTAATCTGGAGGACGAGAATTTGGTAGTCCTGGCCAAGGATGGAGATGGTAAAAATATAAATCCCAAAAACCTCCAGCTTGCTGATCTCCGGGCCAAACAAATGCGAATCTATGAGCGCAATCGGCTAAAAAGAACATTTGTCTATTCTTTTGATGAATTTAAAGGCGGCATGAAAGAGTCATCCAATCCTTATTGCAAACAAATTTCTCAATACAGCTTAAAAGGCAAAAGGATTAAAATATTTCCGAGTATAAAAGCTGCGGCAGAAGCGCTTGATATCAGGACTACCGCCATTTGCGCAGTGCTAAAGGAAAGGCAGGTCAGTTGCGGTGGATGGGTGTGGAGGTATGGGAATGAAGCGGTCATTGATATCAGGGGCTTTATTGAAAAAAGAAAGAATAAACGCAAAATGATCGTGGGCCTAAAATTAACCCAGTATTCTGCCCGAGGTAAAAGGATTGCCTCTTATCTTACGATCGCTGATGCAGCCAGAGCCTCAAACGTTAGTGCCGGTGATATATCGTACATATTAAGTGGGAAGCAAAAAAGTGCCGGCGGATTTATCTGGAGAAAGGGGTTTGGTCCGCGAAAAATTGACCTTACTGGTCACCTGTGGGGCGAAGAGCTGCGCGCGTCGAAATTGATGAAAAAGGTAAAACAATATTCTATGGATGGTAAACACATAAAGACATTTTCAAGTATCAAAGATGCTGCTCATGCTGTGGGTGTAAGTCCAGGAGCAATCAGCATGGCCCTCAGTCAAAATAAGAGGTCTGCAGGTTTCAAATGGAAATTTGCATAACAGGAGGGCTTGGATAATCATAGATGGAGAGACAGAAAACTGAACAGGATGCAATGAGGCTGCCTTTTGTTATTTCCAAATCGATATCGTTACGGCAATATTAATTTTATCCACTTAATGGTTTACACCTATTGTTAAAATGAAAATATTCATTTTACTTTGGTTCTTCATTTCTTAATAGACTTCATCCTGTAGAATTTTCTGTTTTCATTTTTGGTTTGGACAAATTATCATCTCCCGTCACCTAAACTAACTGCTGACATATGGAAAGACCATTGTGCCTTACCGGCATATTGCTTTGTCTTACTGTTTGCGCCTGCGCGCAAAAAACAGATTCTGTTATCGACAGGATCACGCAGTTTCCCAATAGATTGTTCAGTAAGATCCAGAACAAGACCGACAGGCTTGATGCCCAACTCACCCGGCAAACAGAAAAATACCTCGAACGACTCGCCAGGAAAGAAAATAAAATACGCCGGAAACTTTTTAAGACAGATTCCAATTCCGCAAAGAATTTATTTGATGGCGCGCAACAAAAATACCAGCAACTCGAACAAAAGATTAGTACAGCAGAGTCCGGCACGGGTAAGGCATTAAGTGGAGAATACATGCCAAATATCGATTCACTTAAGGGTTCGCTGTCTTTCTTAAGTCAAAACCAAAAACTACTATCCCTTTCACCTGCCCTGCAAGGACAGGCGGCCGCTTCGCTCGCCAGTTTCAATCAATTACAATCTAAATTTCAAAGCGCAGATGAGGCAAAGGAATTTATCCGTCAACGTAAGCAGCAACTAAAGGATGCGCTCAGCCGATATAGCAATTCGCTCGGACTAAAAAAATATCTGGATGAATACAACAAGGAAGTTTATTATTATTCACAGCAGGTGCGGGAGTACAAGGAGATACTGAATGACCCGGAGAAGCTGGAACAAAAAGCGCTTACCCTCTTAAACCGCCTGCCCGCTTTTCGCGATTTCATGAAAAACAACAGCCAGCTAGCCGGTCTCTTTAATATTTCCGCAGACTATGGCACAGCACAAGGACTTGAAGGACTGCAAACCCGGGATCAGGTGCGGCAACTCATCCAGGGGCAGATCGGTTCTGGTGGTACGAGTGGCATGGCTTCTATCCAGTCGAGCATGCAGTCGGCGCACCAGCAGCTCGATGGATTCAAGGATAAACTGAATGCACTTGGCGGTGGCAGCGGGGACATGGACATGCCTGATTTTAAGAGCCAAACAAACAAGACCAAGTCTTTCCTCAAGCGCCTGGAGTATGGTACCAATTTTCAGACAACCAGGTCAAGCTATTTCTATCCAACCACCATAGATATCGGATTATCAATTGGCTATAAGATCAGCAATACTAATGTGGTGGGACTCGGATGGAGTTATAAAATCGGAATTGGAGCCGACATTCAGCATATCCATGTTACGAGTAATGGAGCGAGCATTAGAAGTTTCGTAGATATTAAGATGAAGAAGAATTTATTTTTTTCAGGCGGACTAGAATACAACTACCAGCAACCATTCAATTCATTCCAGCAGATCAAAAACCTGAACCAGTGGCAGCAAAGCGGGCTGATCGGTGTAACCAAGCTGGTTTCAATACAGAACAAACTGGTCAAGAAGACTAAGTTACAATTGCTTTTTGATTTTTTAAGTTTTTATCAGTTGCCCAGAACGCCAGCATTCAAATTTCGCGTTGGCTACAATTTCTAATTAAATCTCAGATGAAATCAATCTTACTAAGCACAGCAATCACGGTAATAACAATTGTCAGATTGGCTGCACAAGGCGGAGGGCCCGCAGATAACCCATCTTCAGTACCAAGCCTCGCATCTGTAATGCCAGGTTCACCTAATTCTGCATCATTGGGCAAATTTGGTGATTACAAAGTAAGTATGTTTACAGGATTAGCCGATATCAATATTCCTATTTACACAATTAAATCGAGTCGGCTTGAACTTCCAATTCAATTGAAATATCATCCGTAAGGAATCAAAGTGACAGATGTTGCCAGCTGGGTTGGATTAGGATGGGCACTGGACGCGGGGGGAACACTGAGGAGAACAGTCCTTGATTGCCCAGATGAAAATGCGAATGGATATTTGAATAATACAGTTCCTACATCGGGCGACTTTGGCTACCCTTTGACTTCGGGACAGCTAAACACTCTGATCTCGTATACCAGCTCGCCTATGGATGGCCAGCCTGATGTTTTCTCCTATTCATTGAATAATACGAGTGGAAATTTTGTCTTTAATAGAGATAAAATCAATATCACTACAATACCATTGGATAATGTTAAGATAATTCAAAATATTGCCGCTGGTCGGTTTGACATTGTGGATGAAAATGGAACGACTTACAGATTTGGAATTTCATCCGCTAATGATACTTCGTTAGAATATATGTCAATAGCGATGACCGGAGGGGGAATTGCAACGGCTACCTCTGCCTGGATGCTTAAAGAAATGATTTCAGCAGATAAGTCTGATACCATAAGATTTTTTTATTCGTCACGTTTATTTCAAACTTTTAATGACATTCAGGATGCGGTTACTATAACAGCTGGTTATACAGTTCCTTTAGGCCAGCAGACAGGCAGTGTTTGGTACAATAAGGCTCCAGTTACTTCAACTAGTGTTGGATACTATGGGAAGCAACAAACTTTGAGGGAGATTGATTTTAAAAACGGGAAAGTTTTTTTCGATACTGCGGGTTCTGCGCGACAAGATTTTAATAATGAAAACACACTTGATAAAATAAGAATACAAAGATTTGATCCGGTTTCTGGCACTTTCTTGCCATTGAAAACTGTACAATTCTATTACAACTATTTTCAGGCCTCTACAAATGAAGGAGTAAATAAAAGGTTAAGATTGGATTCAGTTAAAATCCAAGATTCGCAGTTCACAAGCGTTGAAAAATATTTATTCGGATACGACACAACGCAAAACTTGCCTGGATACAACTCACGGAGCAGGGACTATTGGGGTTATTACAATGGCAAACAAAATTCCGATTTAATACCAAAACAAACAATACAATCGACCCGCTATTTTTCGGAAAATGGTGGAGGAGTACTTGGCAATTTTGGCGATAGCGTTGGATCGGCGAATCGAGATGCGGATTCCAATTTTGTCAGAGCCGATGTTCTCAATAGGATAATTTATCCAACAAGTGGGCGCACTGATTTTGAATATGAAATCAATCGGTACGATTCCAGCGGAATTACAAAACTTGGAGGGGGTCTTAGAATCAGACAAATAACAAGCTATGACGGTTCGACTCATCAGCCATTATTTAAGAGATATAAGTATGGAACCAATGAAAATGGATTGGGCGTACCTAATTTCCTACTTGCCGATTTCCTTTTTTATTCCGACTATACGCAAAATACGGATGCTTGTTATGAATATTTTAATGACATCAGGACTTATGGCTCCAGCCCAAATTTAAATGTAATTCCATTTGATGGTTCGCCAATTTGCTATCCTGTTGTGACAGAGTATTTAAGTAATGATGTGAGTAATGGAAAGACCATCTATACATTTCAATTTATTCAGGATCAAATATTAGATATTATTCCAGTATCCCCAAAATATTATAAGCGGAATAACTTTTGGCAACGCGGACAGCTTTTGCAAAAGCAAGTCTTTGACAATAACAATAACCTTCTTTATATACTAACCAACACCTATTCTTTAATAAAGGATTCAATTATGGGTCAGATGGGCTTCCAAGCCTATTTAAGCAATAAAATAATATGTGGGTCGCCTGAACTCAGTCTTTATCGCTATTTTGATTATTCAATAGAATCTGGTTTGGAAAAATTGTTAAGTTCCCAAGAAATTACATATGATATATTGAGTTTTGCCAACGGTGTAACAAAAACAACCAATTATACCTACAATCCGTTAAATTATAATATTTCCAAAGCGGTTTCTCCTAATAGCAAAGGAGAGAACGAAATCGATAATTACGTTTATCCATTGGATTATTCCATCACAGGCACGCCCAGTAACAATATTGCCAAAGGAATTCAGAACCTTCAAACCAATCACATCATTGCACCAATCATTGAGAATTACAAACAGCGGTCAAATGCTGACGGAAGTAATCTGCGGACAATTTATTCCACTTTCACATCATATAAACCCACTGCACCAGTTCCGGACACAATATTTGCTACTGAGAGTAGCTCGGCGATAGCGACTTTTGTTCCAGCCATAATTAACGTATCAGGAGCGACATTGGATATAAACTATAGGCCTAAAATAAAATTTGATTTATACGACGCAAACTGTAATCTATTGCAGCAGCATAAAGTCGATGACATCAGCCATTCCTATATCTGGGATTATTTCTCTACACTACCCATCGCAGACGTATTAAATGCTTCGCAGAATAATATTGCTTATACAAGTTTTGAATCCGACGGCACAGGAAATTGGATAATTAACGATGCTAATAGAATTGCCGAAGGATTCACAGGCGATAAATCTTTTAGTTTAAACCAAACAAATAGTATTTCTTTTTTGCCGCCTGTGTCAGGATTAAGTCTAATTATTTCATATTGGTCAAAGAGTGGTCAATTGTCGATAAGCGGAGCTACTGTTGTATCGAACTTCACAGGATTATCCAAAAATGGGTGGACCTATTACGAGCATATTGTAACAACTACTGCCAGCAGTATTGTCTTAAGTGCTTCTTCTCCTACGACCATAGATGAGCTGAGATTATATCCAAGTGCTGCGCAAATGACTACGTGGACTTATAGACCTCTTATTGGATTGGTTAGTCAGTGCAGCCAGAACAATACGGTCACTTATTATACCTATGACACTTTTAATAGATTAAAGGATGTTCGTGACGCGGATGGCAACATCATCAAGACTTTTGAATATCACTATCAAGATGGAACCGTTACATACTAAAATCTAATTATTAATTATAAGCATTGACTTATGAAAAAGAAAGTTTTTTTTCCTCATTTGATAGCAAAGTGGTTGTTTTTAATGTCGCCTTTTGTGGGTTACTCCCAAATGGCCGTCAACGGGCCAGACTGCGCTATTGCGGCAGGTGTTAGTGGTGTATCCTACAGCGTTTCCGGTGATATTCAAACAACCGATCAAATGACCTGGAAAATAACTGGAGGAGTCCTGGTCTCCGGAGGCAGTGCAACAATATCCGGCATCGTTTCAAGTATTGGACGCCAGGTCAGAATTATTTGGAGTCCAAAAGTTGCCAGTGGCCAAATTGATGTGGTTAATAGTCGTCTTGGATCAGCAACCTTTTCAGTAAACATCATAACAATGGATACTGCCATTGGCTCGGCTGTTTCTCTAGTCAATCCAAATTCACCTATAAGTTTTACGGGAGGAATGCCTTCAGACACGACTTGTACAAGTTCATATAGTTATTGGTGGGAAGTTTCAGATAATCTAAATGGGCCTTTTATCAGAGTTGTCGGAGAATTCAGTCACAATTTGACCATTTCTTCTTTAATTAAAAAATCCTTTTACAGGCGGGTCATCAATGTAAACGGAGACAATTTTTATTCAAATGTAATGATGGTTGATATCGACGCGTCCTTAAAGTAGTTATTGAAAACAAAAGCACATAAAACCCAGCTGACAGCTTATGTTTATTAAAGTCTCTGTAAAGTCAATAATATTCGCGATATTTTTTCTCGCGGCAACAGCCGCCAATTGCCAGGTGTCAATCAGCGGTTCTACTTGCGTTGTGGATTCCGGAACGACCGGCTATCAATATACCATTTCCGGCAACTGGCACACGACCGACAATTTATCCTGGACCATTTCTGGTGGAGTCATCGCCGGAACAACAAATACCAGCAAATCAGGTCTGATCTCGGCCATTGGTGTTTCCATTCATATTGTTTGGACTAATGGCGCCGTTGGAGCGCATGTTTCGGTCGTTGAAAGCGTTTTAGGGAGTGCAAACCTAAATGTAACAGTTATTTCTATTCCCAATACTCTTACCCCATCAAGTCAATTGGTCAATTTCAACGGTACTGCAACACTAACAGGAGGTGCCCCAACTACTGGTTGCAGCCCTACTTATTCTTTTTGGTGGGAAAGTTCACCTGCTTTGGCAGGGCCATTCACTACAATCAGCGGTCAAGCTGGTCAAAACCTGACTGTCAACCCTGTCACTCAAAAATTGTATTATCGCCGGGCACTGTCTTTTAATGGCGATGTAATATATACACCTGTCGCGCTGATAGATATTAATCCTTTGAATGTTGGAAGCATTTCTGCCGGAGTTACTAATATTTCTTATAACACACAGCCTTCGATCAGTCAGACACCTGCTAGTGGTGGATTTTGCGGAACGCCTACTTACGAATGGCAGCAAGCCATAGAAGATGGAT
>DATHGW010000731.1:0-4310 GCA_035317445.1 Puia sp. | reverse complement strand
TTTGTGTCTGATTGGAAATTTGAGCCACATCTTTTGGTTGCAGAAGTCACCAGCCTGCGTACCGACGAGAAGGAATTTTATTCGTTGGACCTTAACGGGATCTACCAGACCAAAAACCTGCTGACAACACTTGAGGCGATTCATCAACTGCAACGGCTGGGCTGGCGCATGGACCATGCCCAAATTCTGAAAGGACTATCCCGGGTGAAAAAGACAACGGGCTTGCATGGCCGATGGGAGCAAATCCACCATGACCCTCTCATCATCCTCGACGTGGGGCACAATGAAGACGGCATTCAGCAGGTGACAAAGCAGATTGAATTAACCGATCATGAAGAATTGCATATCGTGATCGGGCTGGTCAAAGACAAGGAAATAGAAAAAATTTTATCACTGTTGCCGGCGCACGCACACTATTATTTTACAAAGGCTCAGATTCCGAGAGCCTTTCCGGAGGACCAGCTTGCCGCAAAAGCAAGGGAGGCGGGGCTAACAGGAAAAGATTATCCCACCGTAGCCATGGCATTGCAGGCTGCGGTTCTTCAGGCCCATAAAAAAGACCTGGTGCTGGTTTGCGGAAGCGTGTTCATTGTTGGTGAAGTCAATTTAAGTGAGATTAAAATGTAAGCTCACCCATTTTCTGCAACGCATACAGCAGGGTCGTTACGTGCATGCTTTGAACAATCTTATTTTCTTTGATGAGTTGTTTTACTTCGTCTGCGCTGAACAGGTAAATTTCAATTTCTTCATTATGATCCAGTTCCTGGTCCTTCACCAGACGGCCGCCAGTTGCGAGGAACATATGCATCCAATTGTTGTTGGTAGATGGATTGGCTGATGTCTTGCCGAGCCATTCAATATGTTCAAAGCGATAGCCGGTTTCTTCCAGCAGTTCCCTTGCCACGGCATCTTGCGGACTGGCATCCGTGTCATCGATGCAGCCTCCGGGAATTTCATAATTGGTTTGACCCAAAGCGTGACGATATTGTCGCTCCATGATGAACTGACCTTTTTCCGTAATTGCAACGGCGCTCACCCAATCGGGAAATTCATAAACATAATAAGGACTGATGATCTTTCCTTCGGCCGTCAGACAGGTATCTTTGCGGACCGTAAACCAGCTATCTGAAAAAAGGTATTCAGAAGATATTGTTCTCCAACTCAGATCTTTCATCATGGTCAACTACCATTTATTTCTTTCGCGAAGCGCTACAATATGGGCAACATGGTGTTTGCCATGCCAGGCATAAGTGCCCAACAGGTACCAGAGCGTCAACTCCTTGCCGTGTCCGGGATGCATGATGGTGCGCTGCCAGGTTTCATCCGGGAGCTTTTTTAGGGATTCATACCATCGTGTGTGCAAGGCATATAAAAGCGTAATGGAAATATTTACCGGCAGGTCTTTTACATCGTCCAGCTCTGCCCATAATTTTTCTTCGTATGTGCGAATCGTTGGATTGGCTTCTGTAAGACCCAACTTGAAGCGGCAATACGCATTGATATGACTGTCGGCGATATGATGGATAAGCTGTTGAACCGTCCAGCCGCCTTCCCTGTAAGGCGTATGGATCTGGGCCTTATCTAAATTCAAAATGGCGTTCTCCACCAGTTGCGGCAAAAATTTAATATCGTTGAGCCAGATCTCCTTTTGCTTATGCGAAAAAGGCTGCGGTTCATATTTGCCTATGGGATAGCGAAGGTCGTCAGTCATAGCGTTATGTTTTAGAAATGTAGAATGTAAAATATAAAATATAAAATGTAAAAGTCGCCGTGGCCAAGCTTTCCATAACTTTTATATTTTAGATTTCACTCCTCTCTCCAAACCCTTCCTGTCAGGTTAATAAATACGTCCTCGAGGTTTGCCTTCTTTACTTCTTTTGGTCTTTCAAAACCGGTCTCTACGAGGTTATCTATTAATTTGTCGGGAGAGTCGAGCGCAATAATTCTGCCCGCGTCAATAATCGCCACCCGATCGCACAATATTTCCGCCTCATCCATGTAATGCGTGGTGATAATTACCGTTGCACCTTTTGACCGGATGTCTTTTACCAGGTCCCAAAGGTTTCTCCTCGCCTGCGGATCCAGGCCGGTGGTGGGCTCATCCAGAAAAATGATCTTAGGGTGATTGATGAGGGTGGTCGCAATCGAGAAACGTTGCTTTTGCCCGCCGCTGAGTTCCTTGTATTTGGCTTTTGCCTTATCACGCAGATTCACCATATCCAGGAGCTGCAGCGGTTTCACCTGCTCATTGTATAATCCTCCAAACAACTCAATCAATTCTGTCAGGTTCAATCCGGGATAATACCCGGAGGTCTGCAATTGCACGCCGATGATTTTTTTTATTTCATCCGGCCTTTTGTCGAGATCAATGCCATCTACCATCACAGACCCGCTGGTTTTTTTGCGCAATGTTTCGATGATCTCCAAAGTAGTGGATTTACCAGCTCCATTAGGACCAAGCAAGCCGAAGATCTCTCCCTGGTACACATCAAAACTGATGCCCTTTACTGCTTCAAATTCGCCATATTTTTTGCTGAGCTGCTTAACGGAAATGATGACCTGATGCTCCATAAAAGAGCAATTTACAGCAGTTCCTATTTTGCGCCAAGTAATTTAAACAGCCTCGTGAATTCACCGCGTGAAGATCTGGGTAAAATAGATCATCCCCCTCCTGTCTTTCACGCAGCCGATCCCGGTGAGTATAAAATCGCCTTCGATATTTCTTCGATGACCCGGACTGTTCAGCCATCCATCCACTACTTCCCTGGCGGTCATTTGCCCGGAGGCAACGTTTTCACCGGCTGTTGAAATATGGCCGATTTTTTTTCGGATGGTCCTCGCCCTGGCATCAAGCCCCTCATGTCCGAACGGTGTTTTACCTGAAGCCATATTCATGCTGTGCTGGAGGGCTATGGATGATTCCGTATCGTTGAGTTGAAGGGGTTTCAAACCTTTGGCCTTGCGGTCGAGATTGACAAAATGCAAAATTTCCTCTTCCATGTGAATGACAGTAATCGGTAATCCGCTCACGGATGCTTTATTGCCGCTACTGGCGGCAAATCCGATAGGAAAGATCAAAAAGGACAGGAATAATTTCAGGGATATCATCATAGTGAATAGGGTAGCAATCTACAGGCCACGTATTTAAGTGCGGCAAAGAAAATTGACAAAATTTTACTAAAATTCCGGTGTGTCAGGCTTTAACTGATTTCCTGGTCGAGATATTGTCCCAGTTCGTTCATCATGGCCGAACTCCCTGCAAAAAACGCACATCGCTGGTGCAGGCTGGTTGGCTGGATATCGAGGATCCTGGTCTTCCCGTCTGTGGCCTTTCCCCCGGCAACTTCCACAATGAAGGCAAATGGATTGCATTCATACAGTAATCTTAATTTACCTCCGGGCATATCGGTCGTTGAAGGATACATGAAAATGCCGCCCTTGATCAGGTTCCGGTGAATGTCGGCGACCATGCTCCCGACATACCGCTGCGTATAGGGTCCGCCGTTTGTTTCGTTCTTTTTCTGACAGGCATCGATGTATCGCCTGACTTCTTCCGGGTAGAGAAAGAAATTTCCGTGGTTGACAGAATAGAATTTTCCCGTTGCAGGAAATTGCATCTGCGGATGGCTGAGGGTAAACTCACCGATAGAAGGATCCAGGGTAAACCCGTTCACACCCCGTCTCGTCGCATACACCATCATGGTAGATGATCCGTAGATGATATAACCCGCAGCAACCTGATTTATACCAGCCTGCAGAAAATCACGCGTTGTACACGGGCTTCCTTTTTCGGTCACTCGGCGGTAGACGCCGAAAATGGTTCCGATGGCATTATTGACATCGATATTGCTGCTGCCATCCAAAGGATCAAACAAGCATACATACTTCGACTGATTGCTGATTTCATCATCGAATACGACAATGTCGTCGAGTTCCTCGCTGCCGATGCCCGCGCAGCTGATGCCATGCCTCAAAACCCCCATGAACTGGGCGTTCGCATACACATCCAGTTTTTTTACCGTTTCTCCCTGCACGTTCACCGAGCCGGCATCTCCCAGAATATCTACCAGTCCTGCTTTATTGACCTCCACGTTGACCCGTTTCGCAGCCAGTCCGATATCTCTTAATAAATTACTCAGTTGACCGGTGGCATGAGGAAAATTGCGAAGCTGTTGAATGGTAAATTCATCCAATGTTAAGACGTGCCTGTTTCTAGTCATATCGGCGAACATTTATTTGCAATCGTGGCACAAAAATAAGGGATAGCAGTGAGCACGCACGATAGTACAGGTCATTATCTATTATCTTTG
>DATHGW010000730.1:0-5005 GCA_035317445.1 Puia sp. | reverse complement strand
AAGAAAAAACAAACAAATCCTCTGTGAACAGTTTGGTCTTGATGCACAAAAACCATTGTTTGTTTTTATCGGCAGGCTGGTCGGAGAGAAGGGGGCGGATCTTTTGCCTCAGGCCATCGGCGATTCATTTTATTATATCGGCAGAAAGATGAATTTCCTGATCCTGGGTAGCGGGTTTCCTGAAGTGGAATCCCAGCTTGAACGCATGAAGGTTTTGAGCCAGGGCGATTATAATATCTATGTCGGTTACAATGAAACCCTGAGTCATTTGATGTACGCCGGCGCAGATTTCCTGCTGATGCCTTCAAGGGTGGAACCCTGTGGATTAAACCAGATGTATTCCATGCGCTATGGAACAGTTCCTGTCGTCAGGAATACAGGAGGATTAAGAGATACCGTGATCGATTTTGGCGATCCGGGCGGATATGGAATCCGGTTTAACAACGCGATTGTCGGAGACATTACTCAGGCTGTTTGGCGGGCCGTAGAATTATATCAGGATAAGGAAAAAATGGTTGAAATTCGTGAACGGATGATGAAGCTTGATTTTAGCTGGGAAACCAGCGTCAAACAATACCTGGACTTATATGAATCCTTACAATGATGGTTAAAGCAACTGGCTATTGTGCCTTTAGCTAATCATTGCCTTTCACAAATTGTTAAATCGCTTGTCATGTCAAAAAAAGTATTAGCAGTGATTCTTGGAGGAGGCGCCGGCACGAGACTTTACCCGCTCACCGCCAGCCGCTCCAAACCCGCTGTTCCCATCGCCGGCAAATACAGGCTGGTTGATATCCCTATTTCTAATTGTCTCAATTCAGGCATCAACAGGATGTTTGTATTGACGCAGTTCAATTCAGCTTCCCTGAACAGGCATATCAAAAACACCTATCATTTCAGTGCGTTCAGCTCGGCCTTTGTCGATATTCTCGCGGCAGAACAAACGCCTGATAACCCAACGTGGTACCAGGGAACAGCCGATGCAGTTAGACAATGTCTACGGCACCTGGGCCCTTTCGACAGTGACTACGTGCTGATCCTCTCTGGCGATCAATTATACCAGATGGACTTCATGGAAATGCTCAACAACCACATTGCGAAGAAGGCAGACATATCCATCGCAACAATTCCCGTATCTGACCGCGATGCGCCGGAATTCGGCATTATGAAAAATGATCAGGAGGGCTTTATCACCTCGTTCATTGAAAAACCAAAAAAGGAAATACTTGGGGAATGGGTCAGCAATACAGGCGGCGACATGCAAGGCAAGGGGCGACATTACCTGGCTTCCATGGGTATCTATATTTTCAACAGGCAGTTATTGGCCGACCTGCTTCAGAATGAATACGTCGAGGCTACGGATTTTGGCAAAGAGATCATCCCGCAATCCATCAGCAAATATAAAGTGGTCAGTTACCAGTACGATGGCTATTGGACGGATATAGGGAATATTTATTCTTTTTTCGAAGCCAATCTTGGACTGACGGACGATATTCCTGATTTCAACCTGTTCGACAACAACAATGCGATCTATACGCGGGCACGCATGCTGCCGCCCGCAAAGATCAGCGGCACCACACTGGAAAGAACAATCATTGCAGAAGGTTGCATCATCAATGCCTCCCGTGTGGAGAACAGCGTGATCGGCATCCGCACACGCATCGGCAATGGAACGACCATCGTGAGCAGCTATATTATGGGAATTGACTTTTATGAAACGATTGAAGAAATTGAGCACGCCCGGTCACATGGCCTACCCACTGTGGGTATTGGTAACCGTTGCTATATCAGAAATGCCATCGTAGATAAGAATTGCCGGATCGGTGATGACGTTCGCATTAATGGCGGGCATCATCTCGAGAATACCGATCATTCACTCTATACCGTAAAAGACGGGATCGTCGTTGTTAAAAAAGGAGCTGTGCTGCCGGGCGGTTTTGTCATTTAGTACCCCGGCGTTTTATTCACCCTTTCAAATTCCTACAACCCTTATGGCCTCAGGGAATGTTATCGGCACAGCAGCCATCCGCGCTGATTCGCCCAAACCCATATTGTCATTCTGGAATGTTTTCAATATGAGTTTTGGATTCTTTGGGATCCAATTTGGTTGGGATTTGCAAAGAGCGAACATGGGGCCGATATATGAATATCTAAAAGCTTCGCCAGACCAGATCCCACTTCTTTTTTTGGCAGCACCGTTAACCGGTCTGATCGTGCAACCCATCATCGGTTACATGAGCGACAGGACCTGGCATCCGTGGTGGGGGAGAAGAAGACCTTATTTTTTTGTGGGCGCCGTCCTCAGCAGCGTTTGCCTTTTCCTGATGCCCAACAGTGGCAGTTTGTGGATGGCTGCGGGCTTATTGTGGATATTGGATACCTCCGGAAATATTGCCATGGAACCTTTCAGGGCATTTGTTGCGGATAAACTCCCGGACAGTCAACGTACAAGGGGCTTTGCCATGCAGAGTTTCCTCATTGGCGTAGGTGGCAGCATTGCATCCGCCCTGCCCTGGCTGATGTCGAATGTCTTTCATGTTTCTCACAATTCCGAAAATGGTTCCATTCCGCATTCAGTGCGGTATTCCTTTTATATCGGCGGCACCATCTTTCTTATTGCCGTATTGTACACGATTTTTACAACGAAAGAATATCCTCCTTCCGACCTCGCCTTCAAAGAAAAAGTGAAGGAAAGCAATAAAGGATTTGGCGCAGGTATTCGAGAGATCAATCATGCCGTATTCAACATGCCAACAAGAATGAAACAACTGGCCCTTGTTCAATTCTTCACCTGGCCGGGATTATTCCTCATGTGGTTCTATTATAATACCGCAGTCGCCAGAAATATTTTCCATGCGGCTGGCACCAGTGACCCGGCGTATATCAGAGGAATAGAATTTGGTGGGCTCACGCTGACGTATTACAGCATCGTTTCTTTTATTTTCGCCCTGATCCTTCCTACAGTTGCAAGAAAAATGGGAAGAAAAATAACGCATTCTCTTTGCCTTTTTTGTGGTGCCGCCGGATTGATCGCAGTAGGATTTGTAACGGAGCCCTTCGAGTTGTACCTCTGTATGACCGGTGTCGGCATTGCCTGGTCAAGTATTTTGTCGATGCCTTACGCGATGCTGGCCGGCTCTTTACCCGAGGATAAAATTGGCGTTTACATGGGAATTTTCAATTTCTTCATTGTATTACCAGAAATCATCGCGTCCTTGTTTTTCGGATGGATCATGGAACATTGGCTTCACAATAACCGCATGCTCGCTGTACAGCTTGGCGGAGCACTCATGAGCCTGGCTGGAATTATTTGTTATCTTGTCGTAACGGAGAAGAAGGAAGCGTAAAGCCTTTAACAATGAAGCATACATTAACGCATGTAAATCGTTCCCATTTGAGATCCCTCCTTACTTATTTCTTATTTCTTATTCCTTATTTCTCCTTCCCGCAAGGGGTAACCGTCTATCCTGCAAACTGGTGGCCCGGCATGAAGAATCCAAAACTTGAGATCATGCTGCACGGTGACGCCATCGGCAACGCGACCAATTTTTCCATCAGCTATCCCGGCATACAATTGACGAAGATTAATCGCGTGGAGAATAAAAACTATGTGTTCCTCGATGTCATGATTGCCGCGAATGCTCCGCCGGGTATGGCGACGATTGTAGCCAACGGCATCAGTACGGGCAATCCAATACATTTTGAATTGAAAACCCGCCGAACGGGCAAAGGCAGTAGCTATGCACAGGGCGTGCGTTCTGCTGACTTTATTTACCTGCTGATGCCGGACCGGTTCAGCAACGGGGATCCTTCCAATGATCATATAGCCGGCATGAGAGACCAATCCCTGAACCGCAATGAGATTTTCGACCGTCATGGCGGCGATTTCCAGGGGATCGTTAACCACCTGGACTATCTGAAAACACTCGGCGTAACAGCCGTCTGGATGACCCCGGTGCTGGAAAACGACATGCCCAACCGGACAGAACACGGATATGCATTCACAGACCATTATCGTATTGAACCTCGCTTAGGCGGTGCCGATATGTACAAAAAATTGGGGGATGAATTACACCGGCGCGGCATGAAACTTATCCAGGATGCCGTATACAATCATGTGGGACTTTATCATTTCACCGTGCAGGATCCGCCCATGAAAGACTGGCTGCATCAATGGCCAAGCTTTACGCAACCCAATTATAAAGACCAAACGCTTTTTGATCCTTATGTTGCACAGGTCGACAAAAAGAAAATGCTGAATGGCTGGTTTACCCGTGAAATGCCCGACCTGAATCAGGACAATCCCTTTGTGGCTAATTTTTTGATCCAGCATGCGCTTTGGTGTGTGGAGGAATTTGGAGTAGATGGATGGCGGATCGACACTTATATATACCTCAACCTCGATTTTATGAACCGATGCAATAAGGCCCTGACTGACGAATACCCGGAGATCACGATGTTTGGTGAGGCCTGGGTAACCGGCACGGCAAACGAAGCGTACTTCACACAAAACAACATCAACACCGCCTTCAAGAGCAACCTGACCGGCATTACCGATTTTCAATGTTTGTTCGATGGCATTCAGCCCGCGGTGAAACAGGCCCCCGATGGAGTGAACAAATTGTATCAGACCCTCAGCAACGATTTCTTATATAAGAATCCAATGAATAATGTGATCTTTCTCGACAACCATGACATGACGCGGTTCTTTTCAGAGGTTGGGGAAGACGTAGACAAATTGAAAATGGGCATTGGCTGGCTTCTGACGGAAAGAGGCATCCCGCAACTTTATTATGGAACGGAAGTAATGATGAGGGGAATTAAGAATCCGGACGGTTGGGTCAGGCTCGATTTTCCGGGCGGATGGGCGGCCGATTCAAAGAATGCATTTACCGGCCAGGGAATGAGCAAAGACGAGCTGGCCGTTTTGGAATTTACTACTAAGCTCGCAAACTTTCGAAAGCAATCTTCAGCTATTAAAACAGGAAAGCTTATGCAGTACGTG
>DATHGW010000729.1:0-2268 GCA_035317445.1 Puia sp. | reverse complement strand
AATCGCGATCATGAACAGACAACAGAGTGCCAGGCGCGCGGCAAGGCTCTTCATCACATAATATCCAAGAATAAATGAAGCAGGAACAAGGAGCAGCATAAAATAATGCGGGTAGGTCTTGCCCGATATATACACGAAATAATAAGCGCCGGCATAAATGGCGATTGAGCCTATTAGAAAATGGTCTTTCATAGCAAACCTGTCACCCCCCCGGTATCGTTTCCAATAATTCCAGGCGGTAACTAATATCGAAACATTAAAGATCATGACGGCGGAAATTCCCCTGTATGAAAGAAATGAATTGTGGCGAAGATGATCAACAACCCGCCGTCCGAATGGAATTTGAACATACTGCCTGCTGTTATAAGCAAAGACCTGGTCATAAAAATCCTCCAGGATGCCAAAGGCGTTCAGCAGCAGTAAAACGAGTCCCAGGTAAACAACCAGCGAAATCAAATATTTAATTGCTTTTTTCCGGATACTCCGGCCCCGGTAATAACCGAACAAATCAATTGCCAGAATTCCGGCTACGAGAATGGCAGCATTTTGCTTCAATAAAAAAGCAAGCACCATCAGGAATGCCCCGATGAATTCAAAATATTTATTTTTTTCAAGAGACAGGTAAAGAGTCAATAGGATGATCGGTATCACGAAAGTTTCTGTTAAGAATCCCTGGTCCCAGCACAGCAGGTAAATCACGGAGAAGGTAATTAAATAAACAACAGATCGCCCAAACGATACGGCCTTTACAATTTTATGGATCAGATAAAGGTTGAAAAAGAAAATCAGGAGTTCCAGTATCCTGACGCCCAGGAATGGATTTGATTTCAAGAGGAATCCAACTGTTCCGATAAAGTAGATGAGCGGTGGTTTATTGTTCCATAGTGCCTGCAAGGGAAGGAAGCCCCTTGTCAGCAGGTATGCGCCGTACATATGAATACCCGCGTCGACACCCGGGGCGAGCAAATACAAATGAAGAAATACAATGAAGCCGGTGCTGATGCTAAAAATAATCCAAAGTAAAAATGACCTTATTTGAGCTCCGGTCCAACGCATGCACCAAATATATATGCAAATGGGCAAATGTGCGAACGTGCAAATAGGAGAAATAAAAAAGTCTCGCCTAAGGCGGGACTTTTTTGTTAGCGTAAGAACAATGCTATTTAATGCAGCTCTGTTTCTTTCAATCCTTCGGGTGTGGCGACCAGCAGGGTTCCCTGCACGTATTTTTCTGCATGCTGGCTTGAATCAAGTCCTTCTTCTTCATCTTTGGAACTTACACGCAATGGCAATACAAAATTGATGAATTTGAAGATTGCGTACGACACGATGAAGCTATAGGGAACAACGATCAGCAATGCTTTCACCTGGGTGAAGAAGAACGTCGGGTTTCCATAGAACCATCCGTCGTTACCAGCAGCATTGACCGCTTTGGTAGCAAATAAGCCCGTCATCAGCATGCCGACCATACCACCTATTCCATGACAGGGAAATACATCAAGGGTATCATCAAGCCTTGACTTTGATCTGTAGTAAACGGCAATATTGGAAATGATGGCGGCAACGGCCCCGATAAATATACTCTGCGGAATTGCAACAAAACCAGCGGCGGGCGTGATGGCTACCAGACCTACTACTGCGCCGATACAGAAACCCAATACAGAGGGTTTTTTCCCTTTTAAAACATCAAAAAGCATCCAGGATAATCCAGCGGCGGCGGCGGCCGTGTTGGTTGTCGCGAAGGCTGAAACGGATAAGCTGCTGGCAGCACCAGCAGAACCTGCATTGAAACCGAACCAGCCGAACCAGAGCAAGCCGGTGCCGATCAGCACATAAGGAATGTTGGCAGGTGGAATTTCTTTATGTTCGACATGCACTCTTCTGCGCTTTAACACCATCGCTCCTGCAAGGGCCGCACAACCAGCGGAAATATGAACCACCGTACCTCCTGCAAAATCCAGTGCGCCCATTTTTGCGAGGAATCCGTCGGGATGCCAGCTCCAGTGTGCGAGAGGAGCATAAACCAGCAGGCTGAACAAGACCACAAATAAAAGGTACGATGTAAACCGAATGCGTTCGGCTACAGCGCCAACCACCAGACCGGGCGTAATAATAGCAAACATGAGCTGAAACAGCGCGAACAGCGTTAACGGAATGGTTGGCGCAAGGCTCCAGGCCGCTCCCGAATTAACCCCTTTAAAAAAGAAATGGGTCGCGGGGTTGCCGATCAGTCCGTTGATATCTTTGCCAAAAGCCAGGCTATATCCT
>DATHGW010000728.1:0-2356 GCA_035317445.1 Puia sp. | reverse complement strand
CTGATTCAAGACCACGAACACAAAGTGTATACAGGTTATCCTGCCGGGCAAAAGCCTGCACATCACCAGCACTGGTGGATTTGATGACTATAATTCTGCCCTTGAAAATACCCTGTTTATTGGCCTTGTCAATGAAATATCCGGGCAATGCCCTCAGCAGGACGCCCGTGCCAAATTGCAATACCTTTTCGGGATAGTCAAAATTTGTTGCCGAAGGCAATTCGACCCTGGCGGATGCAATATGGTCAATACTTTCTCTCGACAATGTCATCATGACTTCATATCAGGTTAAAATGTTTTCCTGGCCTGGTTAGACAAACAAATTTTAATTTTGCCCCCCATGGGACAAAAAAAACTCCAACGTTTTGAAGCGATCAAATCTTTTCCAAATGTATTGCAATACCCCGAAGGTATGGCAGGTAAATGGCATGAATTCTTCAAAAATGAAAACCCCCTGACATTGGAATTAGCCTGTGGCAAAGGAGAATATACCGTTGGATTGGCTCGTTTATATCAAGACAGGAATTTTATTGGCGTGGATCTGAAAGGAAACCGGATCTATATCGGTGCAAAAAAATGCCTGGAAGAAAAGATCAGTAATGCCGCTTTTTTACGAACCCAGATCGAACAGGTGAACGCATTTTTTGAACGGGATGAAGTGTCTGAAATATGGATCACTTTTCCCGACCCCCAGTTGCGGATATCAAAGGCAAAAAAAAGGCTGACGCATCCTAAATTCCTTCGCCTCTACCAAAAACTCCTCCGGCGCGATGGATTGATTCATTTAAAAACAGATTCCCCGGTATTGTATGCCTTTACCCTGCTCGTGATTGACCTGTATGGATTGGCATTGCACGACCACGCCGAAAATATTTACACCAGTTCTGCCCTTAAACAAGAACTGGAAATCAAGACCTACTATGAAAGCCTTGACATCGCCAGGAGCAAGCGTGTATATTATATTTGTTTCTCCTTACCTGAACAAATTTTACCGGAAATAGACCATATACTACAGGAACGAATTATAGAAAATGAACAAGCAATTGGTTGAAGGCATAGACTTCTATTATAATGAGGAAGGATACATCGTGCTGACGGAAAAATTTCACCTGGAAAAAGGATCCTGCTGTGGCAACGGCTGCAGGCATTGTCCTTATGATTACGAGCGCGTACCCGAACCAAAACGCAGCGAATTATTACTGAAAAGAAATCAGAATAAATAACTATGGCAACTTCAAAAAATAAATTACCCATCAGGCAAAAGCTGACCACATTAAATCCTTCCGGCAAAAAGGAAGCCTCTTTTTTTGAACTTGTATATGAAGTGGCCAGACAGATCCCGAAAGGAAGGGTGACTTCGTATGGCGCGATTGCTGCCTGTCTCGGTACCAGGCTTTCAGCCAGAATGGTTGGATGGGCAATGAATGGTGCTCATCATGTAAAGCCAAAGGTTCCGGCGCACCGGGTGGTCAACAGGAGCGGCATGCTTAGTGGAAAACATCATTTCAAGCCGGCTGGTTCGATGGAGAAATTATTGCGAAAGGAGGGCATCAAAGTAAAAGATGATGTTGTGGTGGATTTTAAGAAATTGTTTTGGGATCCCGCGAGTGGAGAATAGTTCTCAATAATAGGGATTGATCATCAAATAAACTACCACGCCCGTAACCGCCACATAAAACCATAACGGCCAGGTTATCCTTGCAATTTTCCGGTGCCTGTCAAATTTTTTCTGAAAGGCCTTTTGCAAAGTGAACAACACAAAGGGAATGATGATGCCGGATAAAAGAATATGCGAAGTAAGAATGAAGTAATATACATACCGCAGGTTCCCCGCCTGGGCTTTCTCGGAATCGCTGAGCAGGCCATCGTGGTTAAGGTCTCCATACCTTACCGAAGGATTGGATGCGTGATAAATGACATAAGAAACCAGGAAAACAACGCTAAACAACACGGCGATCAGGTTGGCCGTTTTATGCGCCCTGACCCTTCGGTTCCTGATAAAGTATAAACTCGCTAACAGGAGAATGGCCGTTGTAGAATTCAGCATCGCATGGAATAAAGGAAGCGACCTGGTATCGAAACCAGGATTGATTTTTACCTGCGGAACCATGATCAGGAATGCGACGGCCAGCGGAACGGCGATGGATACAACAACAATAGGGATGGTGAGATTTCTTTCTTTCATGCAAAATGTTTTCTTTAGTTTTTATACCCTTGCCGGCTGAAATAAATGACGGCAATCGCAGTTCCCAGGATCACAATGGCCATCATGGGCATCAAAGGTCTTAATTCACTCAACGCCGATTTGCTGTTTTTATCTTTTTCAAGATTGATGAAAACGATATCATTTGCAAGC
>DATHGW010000727.1:0-3222 GCA_035317445.1 Puia sp. | reverse complement strand
AAATTTCGAATTTTCGGAAATCTGTTTGCCAGCAGTTCCTCCTCCATAGGTGCCTGGCACAAATAGGGTCAGCGTCTCGGCTATACCATAGCTCCATGAAAATGCATAATCCTTATCCAATCCTCCTTTAGTCTTGTTTTTATTGTCTCCGCTCAATTCCGATTTTCCTCCCCGCATGGTTTCCTTTGCATATTCCTGTAGCGGTAAAAAAGCAACTGCGTTGGTACAAAAACCAATGCAAATGGCAAGGACAGCAATAACTCCTGCCATGATCGCATCCTTTGGCGTTTTTTCTTTCCAGCATTTGACTAAGAAAGCAATGCCTGCACACCCAAGTAAGATCAGGGTGTAATAAATAATCTGGACGTGCTGTGTTACCGTTGCCTGCAAACCGAGCGATATACTGAGCAATGCGGCCCCGGCCAGGTATTGCTTTCGTGTCAGCAGCAAAAAGCCTGCAACCACTGCCGGCATGAAACCAATCGCAGCCATCTGCGTGTTATGACCCACAGCAATGATGATGGGGTCAAAAGTCGAATAGGCAAATGCAAGCGAGGCCATCACGGAGATCCAGGTATTGATTCGTAAAACCTGCGTCAGGATATAAAAGCAAACAGAAGCAAGAAAAAACAGTATGATCGGATGATAGCCCCCGAACCAGTATATAAACGGGACCAGGTAGTTGAGAATCGTTGCGTTTGACGGAAGGGCGATGGTATAGGTAGGCATTCCGCTAAACATACTCTCTGTCCAAAAAGGGTAATGTCCGTTTTTTTCCTTGAACAATTCCGACTGCCTAGCCATGCCGGTATGGCCGATCACGTCTGATTGAGACAATGTTTTTCCTTCCAAAGCAGGTTTACAGTATACAACGGCGACGATCAAAAAGACAATGACTGCAATAACATGGGGTAATGCTTTCTGCCGGATCGATGGATTCATAAATGGGATGATAATTAATCAGGCAAAATAATGGCTTTTTGAGCAAAATGGCAGATTTTTGGTGAAATCGCGGCTTTCTTTCCATGACAAGACTAAGATTTTTTTCAAGGGTGGCCTTTCTTTGCAATGTTTGCTTTTTAGCAGCGCTCTTCATCATTTGGCTGGATCATCCACCTGAAGGCGAGCTCATATCACTCGTTATTGTGTTGGGTTTTGTGTTAGCTTTCATTATTAATTTCCTGGTGAACCTGGTATATGGTATTCAAATGCTCCTGCGCAAACCGCTGAGGAATTTTATTCCGTTTTGGCTGATAATTGCTAATTTTCTTTTTTTAATCCCACAGATAATCCTCTTGTTGAAATGATTCACAGCATCCTGAAGGACAAGCCTACAAAACTCTTTATGGGTTTCATGGCATTTTTTTGCTGCAATGCCCTGATCGCCGAAGCCATTGGCACAAAGTTGTTTTCACTGGAGAAACTTTTTGGAATGAACCCCGTAAATTTTACGCTGTTTGGTCAAAGCGGACTGTCGTTTACCCTTACCTGTGGAGTGCTGTTATGGCCGCTTGAATTCGTTATAACGGATATCATCAATGAATTTTATGGGCCTAAGGCTGTGAGAAGGATCTCCATTACGGCAGTGATACTGATTTCCTATGCATTCCTCATGTATTTCCTGGCGATCAGGATCCCTCCGGCAGATGCCTGGATCAGCAGCAGCGGCCGGCAGGGCGTAGAGAATATTCAATCGGCTTTTAGCGCAATTTTCGGTCAGAACATGCGTATTATCATCGGCAGCCTCGTGGCCTTTTTGGTCAGCCAGGTCGTTGATGTTACGGTATTTCACCAGATAAAGAAAAGAACAGGGAACAAACATTTATGGCTCAGGGCAACCGGGTCCACGCTGGTTTCACAATTGGTGGACAGTTATATCGTATTGTTCATTGCATTCGGCGCTTTGTTCAGCTGGCAATTGATTCTTGCCATTGGCATGATGAATTATCTGTACAAATTCACTGTTGCTTTGATCCTTACGCCATTGATCTATTTTGTTGAAAAAAGAATTGAGGTTTATGTGGGACATGAGGCGGCCGGGAAAATGAAACGCAGCGCCATGGGGTTAGAGAATGAATGATCATAGAAAATATCACCTGATGCGTCACCTATTGAAGTGCTACTCGAATTGAATCCGTAACCCGGATTAAATCCTTTTTTCCATTACGTAGTCATTCATGAAATAATTACTGCCGATATCTACATCTTCTTCACAGATGACTTTGAATCCGAGTTTTTCATAAAAATACCTGGCCTTATTGTATCGGTTCACATTCAGTTGAAGCGCTGTAGCACCATCAGGCTGTATTTTATGAATGATGAAGTCCACGATGAATTTGCCCAATCCCTTTCCCTGCAGCCCCGGGAGCACATATATTTTATGCAATTTATAAACGCCTTTTTTTGCCGTTGGAGAATAAGAGGCAAATCCAATCGGGGCGATATCATCGCCGATGATCAGGAAGACATGCTGCTGTTCCTTCATTTGTTTCCGAAGGGATTCATTGCTGTAAAACAGATCCATCATGTAACGGACCTGGTCAGCCGAAAGGATGTCCTGGTAAGTAGATGGCCAGATCTGCCTCGCCAGCGAACCGATGGTGTCAATATCTTTTAACGTGGCTATTTGAATGGAAAGGGTGGAGTTCATGAATGAATTTATTTTTTATCGATTGTTTACACAATTTCTTTGTGTATTCTCAACGTTCTCAGCGCCAGCCTGACGGCGATATAAAACGTAGCAAAAGCACAGAAAGACAACAATCCTTCAGACACATATTCCGTGATCTTCCTGTTTTGCTGAAGGAATAAAAAGAAATCAAAACTGCCATGAAAGAAAACGGCGATCAGCACACCCTTCCACATCAGCCACCCGGAACGCGATGGAATTAATTTTGCCATACCCACCTGGTATCCCATCAATACCGCGAAAGAGGCATGAGCAGGGACCGACAAAAAAAACCTCACCACGCCGGTGCGCAAACCAAAACGCTCGATGTATTCGATATTTTCCACGGTGGCAAAGCCCATGCCGATCATCACCGCATATACAATACCGTCAAAGGGCTCGTTGAATGCGGTTTTAGGGTAGGCATAGGTGCGAAGGACAAAAAATTTGCTGCCTTCCTCGCTCAGGGCTACAATCCCGTAAGAATACAAGGCATAGCCCGCAATAGAATGTGCGCCGTACTCTTTAATGTCATCCCCTGCGATCAGTTGAAT
>DATHGW010000726.1:0-2271 GCA_035317445.1 Puia sp. | reverse complement strand
AGGTTGAAAAGGATCTGGAAAAATATTTATGCAGAAACTGTCTGGTACTTATTATGACCCCCGTTGCGAGCCACCCGTCAGCTTAGTATTCCTCACCACACCCTTTGAATTGGCCTTTCCCTTCGACGGAATAAATCCAGGCTTTGCTGGTTGCTGATTCGTTGCTTTACTTCCTTTTTTCTTTTTGTTGTTGTTGTTCAGCAATGACATAAAAAATAATTTACTGTACCGCAAATTTACTAATTTTCACTTCCACCTGCAAACCATGCAAAAAGAATTATATTTTGATGTCAGTTCTCCGGAAAAAGGCGGAAGCCTCTATCGAATCAATAAGGAAAACGAATCCCCTTTTTTTTATTATAACCACAGCACGTATAACGAAGATAAAGATGAACTCAAGGTATTTGAAACCAATTATCCACGTTTTGAAGATTTCTGGCAGGAACTGACCAAAAATAAGGAATGGTTCTATCTCCATCCCTTATTCGTTCACCCCGAGCAGAGGGAATTTATCCGTGGGCAATTGCAACAAGTGAACTGGTCCATACATCCCAACAAGAAATGGCAGGAAAGTCACCAGCGCCAATGGAAAAAGGTGTTGGCTGATCCCGGAGACTATTACCGGGCTGCTCAATAAAAAAACCCGGACACTGTGTCCGGGCCATTCTTTTTGCGCAGAGCTATGGCAGGGTAGATTATTTTACGCAGCGTGGCGTCTTTCGACTTGCACGAGTTTGTTGGCGATGGCTGTTTCAATGCTTTGAGGAATTCTGTTCATGTTATCAATCACGGATACCCGATGATTGTGCTCGTCAATGGCGAAAATATACACGGGGCTTTCATTATAACTTACCCGGAACCTGGTTTCTTCTCCGTTCACCAGATAGGGGGTGGCCCTGACTTCTACCGCACCGCCATTGATCATTAATTCAAAATTTTCGGTTCTCGCTTTGTTTCTCGTCCTTTTCATATCCTTTGATTTAAGTTAGAAAATTTGATTATAGCCACTCTAGTAAGACAACAAGCGTGCCCGGTATTGAACAAGTGCCAAATCAGATTTTTTCCTTGTGATAATTTTAACATTTTTCAGAAGCCGGTACATTTATTTATCTTTAGTTAATTAATGATTTTAACTTTTTACCATGAACACCAACAGGCTATCTGAAACAATGCGTTCGGCGCTGAACGATCAAATGACTAAAGAGGGACATGCATCACAAATCTATTTGTCTTATGGCGCATGGGCGGCCAGTGAGGGATTTGATGGCATCGCCAATTTCCTTTTCCGTCATGCGCAGGAAGAAAGAAATCACATGATCAAACTAATGGATTATATTTTGGAACGGGGTGCCAAGTTGAGGATCCAGGCCATTCCTGCACCGCCCGAAGATCCAACCAGTGTACAGAACTGTTTTGAAAAAGTTTTTGAGCAGGAGGTTGACAATACCACGTCCATTTACAAATTGGTCAAACAAAGTTTTGTTGAAGAAGACTGGGCTACCTGGCATTTTATGCAATGGTTTGTAAAGGAACAATCGGAGGAAGAAACCCTTGCACTGAACCTGCTGGATAAGATCAAGATTGCCGGAGGGTTGAAAGCGAGCGGGGATGCATTGTATGCGCTCGACCGCGATCTTGAAAAAGCACCCGATGATGCAAAATTGGCAGAAGAAAAAACCGCTTTGAATCCCTAACCTTTAAACAACATGTTATGAACCGCTCCCGGGCCTATGCTTTCTTATTATTCCTGTTTGTTTCCGTGGGTGTCAGGTCGCAGGATCCGGGATATATCCATCCCAATACGACTGAAACAGGATGGACCAGCCTTTTTAACAACGATCTATCTAATGCGATATTTCCCAAGGGCGTCTGGACCCTGAACGATGGCATTTTTACGGCTTCGAAGGACGAAGCGCTTTGGAGCGAAAAAGCCTATGATGATTTTATTCTCGACCTGGAATTCAAAAACGCAGAGGGTACGAACAGCGGCGTGATTGTGCATGCCACTGATATGACGGAATGGATACCTCACTCCATAGAAATTCAGATTGCTGATGATTACGCTGCTGAATGGAGTAAAGCAGCGCCAAGCTGGCAATGTGCAGCGATCTTCGGTCACCAACCAGCATCTAAACATGTAGTCAGGAAACCCGGCGAATGGAACCATTATACCATTACCTGCAAAGGTAAAAAAATATGGATCGCATTGAATGGAGAACTGGTCAATGTTTTTGATATGAATGCATATACTTCTTCCAAAACCAACCCGGA
>DATHGW010000725.1:0-2905 GCA_035317445.1 Puia sp. | reverse complement strand
TTGGAATGGCGGGATCGTTTAGCCCTGTAGGCGGTGACCACAAATATTTGTCGCCACCCGTTGCACTGAGCTGAATGCTGCTGTTGATACAGGCGAGTACATCGCGGCCTGCGTCGGGCACCGGCACCGGGTTGACGACCAGGGGCTGAGTTGCAGAATCCACACATCCATTGGTTGCTGTATAATAATATTGAATGGAATAGGTTCCTGGTGCCACCTGTACCGGATCAAAGGTTCCATTGGCGCTCACCCCGTTACCCCGGAATAGTCCATTTCCCGGAAGTCCGGAATTTTCATGAACGCCACTGATCAGCATTATTGCGGCATCATTTTTACAGATGGGGGTAAGAGGATCAAAAACAATTTTAGGAGAAGGAAGCACATCGACAACAGCCGAAGAAATGGTAAAGTTTCCCAGCCTGGTACAACCCAGGTTATTGCTATCGGTGAGGGATACCAGGTAGTAGGTGTTCGTACTGGTATTGATGGCATTTGGAATCGCGATGATGCCGCTCTGCGGAACATCATTTACCGTGAATGTCGACCTTCCGTCATTCAGGGTGAGGCTGAATGGTGCCCTGCCATTGGATGCCGTGAAATGGATCCTCGCCGTATCGCCTTCGCAGCCCGATCCGCCGGAAATGCTGCCCTGCGGAAGCGGAACGACATTGATGGTGGACTGATTGTTCAGTACGGCCAGGTTCCCGCAGCCCTTCGAGTCTGTAATGGACTCCAGGATAAACCCGGTGGTATCCGTGATCGCAAAGGGAATAAAAAAGGTATCCCCGTTATTGAGGTTATTCTGTACAAAAGAAGTATTGCTTTGATTATGATAGCTGATGGAATAAGGACCAAGACCCGGTTGCGTGCTGAACAACATTTTTCCGATGTCCCCATAGCAGGTATTGATTCCCGTGAGTTTAGACTGGGGAACCGGGTCAACGGTAACAGTTAGGAGATGAGAGGCAACCCGGCAACTTGCCGAACCGATGTTTGCCGACTCTGCGGTCAGCATGCGGTATTTATAATTGATCAGCGCGCCATTCGCATAGGGCGCCACGTCAATATCCAGGAGGTTTGTATTGGGCAGGTCGACCCAGGTCTTTCCGCTGTCTGAGCTGAATTGCCAGATATAGGCTGGATTACTGTACCCGGCGGTTGCGGTGCCATGCAAATGGAGGCTGGTCCCCTCGCAGACAGCCATGGAGTCCAGTTGCTGCGTATTGCTCAGGGAGGCGGTTACGGTAGGCCCGCAGGGTCTGAACGTAATGTCATCGATAGCCAGGTCATTGCCCTGGTGGGCGGCGCCACCGGGATTATTATTGATCATGCGCAGCACGATCGTAGAAACAGAAGCCGGGGTGGTAAAAAACAATCCGAATTGTTGCCACGACATGTAGCTGGTTTGTACAAGCGGACCTGTGTCATAGCTGGCCAGCAAGCTGCCATCCGGTTGTTCTATGCGGAAGGTGACATCGGGATGCAGGTCCTCTGTCACAAGGTAGGGATTCAGGATGTTGGCCAGCCAGGCCGCGAATTCATAGGTGGTGCCACCGCAGAGCCCGCTGACGGTTTGTTTGTAGAACTCACCGGGCTGCGCGCTCGCATTGTAAATGGCCATATATCCGTCGGGAAAAGTGCCCGTATGATCTTTGGCCCTGAAGAACCAGGTTTGATTAAAAGGCACACCGTTGCTGATAGAATATTGTCCATCCTCGGGTGGCGGAAAAGCCGGGTCACCACCGGGCGCAACATAAGCAAGAGAAGAGGAAGCACCGGGAACGATGGAAGGCAACGGAGGGCCGGGATTGCTTCCGTGGCCGAAGCTGATGTTGACGACGGGATCGCCGAGGGAGCCATTGCAGAGGGTGGAGGTGGGTTGGGCGCTGCACAGTGCATTTACCTCTTGTAGGTTTAATGCACGATTGTATATGCGTACGTCGTCGATCTTACCTTTAAATTTAGCAGGATCACCTGACCACCAGGATCCAATTAATAAATCTGTATTGGTACAAGTAGCCAAACTGGAATAGGCAATGGTCCTGGCGTCGACCAATGCTCCATCCACATAGATTTTTAAATTTGAATGCTCAAATGTTCCCACAACACAATGCCAGGCATTTGTCGAAAAACTGCTCTGCGAATTCACAAAATAAGCCGGAAGGTAGGGGTATTGCATGTTGCAGGATCCCGGTATTTGTGTAACGCCAAAATAAAACCCTGTTTGAACCTGATAATTAATTCCCAAATTATAGGTAGTGGCAAATCCGGTAGAATATTCAATCTTTCCGATGATTGATTGGAACACTGTGCTTTCAGAATTGACGTATGCCACCACACTCACGCTTGTTGGCGATAAATTTCCATGATCGGGTATCGAAATGTAATCATCAATTCCGTCAAAATAGTAGGCCTGGTTGGGATTGCCGAAACGATCCGTTGTAAGTTGGGCGCCATTCATTGGAAATCCATTGTTTCCATGACCGGAGGCATCATTCGCATTGCCGTTAAAAGGATAATAGGCTAAAAGCCCATTCGTGAGATCGACCTGAGACCTTGCCATCTGCGCGGAAAAAAAAGTGAGAAGAAGGAGAAAATATTTCATGGGCTTCAAATGCTGTGCTTATCGTTTTCGATGAAAGCACTACCAATCGGAAGGGGTTGATAATTCAACATGACTGCGATAATTCGCTAAAATAATACAAATAACCAGATTATGCCATCAATCCAGGCTAAACAGGTAAGTGTATTCATGCATTAGAACTTGTTTAAAGTCATATTTTTCCTATCAAGCCGCCAGTCAGTATGTATTCCGGGAAAATGTGCATATTTTCGCCCGGCATTTGTCTGAACCCTCAAAAAATTCGAATGAAAAAGCATCTGTTATTTATTTCTTTGATTTTTA
>DATHGW010000724.1:0-3198 GCA_035317445.1 Puia sp. | reverse complement strand
ACGCCTTTCAGTTCATATTCTGCAAATTTCCATCCGGGACGGCTGTTTTCATTGTCATCGAATTTTACACTGATGCCCATTTCCTTTAACAGCCTGGCGAATTCCTTTCCTTTTGCATCCAGCAATTCTTTCTTCTCATTTCCTTTGTAAATAGGAACGATCACCACCTGCAACGGAGCGATTTTGGGCGGAAGAACCAATCCTTCATCATCACTATGCGCCATCACCAGCGCGCCGATCAACCGGGTGCTTACGCCCCAGCTGGTGGCCCATACATAATCGAGTTTATTGTCTTTGTCTGAAAATTTAACGTCAAAAGCCCTGGCGAAATTCTGTCCTAAAAAATGCGATGTGCCTGCCTGCAGGGCCTTGCCGTCCTGCATCATCGCTTCAATGCAATAAGTATCCACTGCACCGGCAAAACGTTCACTTTCGGTTTTTACGCCTTTGATCACGGGAAGCGCCATATATTCTTCGGCAAATTCAGCATATACATCGAGCATCTGCCTGGTTTCAAAAATTGCTTCCTGCGCCGTAGCATGTGCGGTATGTCCTTCCTGCCATAGAAATTCAGCAGTGCGTAAAAATAAACGGGTGCGCATCTCCCAGCGAACGACATTGGCCCATTGGTTGATCAGCAAAGGCAGGTCGCGGTAGGATTGAATCCAGGTCTTATAGGTATTCCAAATGATCGTTTCGCTTGTTGGGCGAACAATCAGTTCTTCTTCCAGTTTTGCATCAGGATCTACGATCAGGCCGCCGCCATCGGGATCTGTTTTTAAGCGGTAATGGGTCACCACGGCACATTCCTTGGCAAAACCCTCCACATGCGCCGCCTCCTTGTTCAAAAAACTCTTAGGGATAAATAACGGGAAATAAGCGTTCACATGACCGGTGTCTTTGAACATCTTGTCCAACTGGTCGCGCATCTTCTCCCATAATCCAAACCCATAGGGCTTAATAACCATGCAGCCTCTGACGGCTGAATAGTCGGCCAGGCTGCCCTTGATCACGAGGTCATTGTACCATTGCGAGTAATCTTCCTGCCTGCTGGTGATTTCTTTGCTCATATAGCGTGTTCGATTTAATGTTGAACGGGCCTCGCCCCTTCCAACCCCCTGATTTCCACCCCACTCAGATTTGTTAAAATTTATATCGTAACTTTGTATAGCAGCGCAAAAGTAGTAACTTCAACTTGAAACTTCTAAAGCCCAAATGATGAAACATATACATTTCTTACCCGCCGCCTTGGTCATTGTTTTTTCGGGATGCTCTACCTACAGGCAGACGCAGACACCTGACGATGTATATTATTCACCCGGTGCAGACAGAGAGGAATACGCTTCTGCTCCTGCGAACAATAACCAGAATGAATATTATAGTGTAGCCAACGATCAGTATGTGCGCATGCGCGTACAGGACCCCCAAAAATGGTCTTATTTTGACGATTACAATACGGATTATTACGGCGGTTATTCTCCTGCTGGATATAATGCTGCTATTGGATATGGATATGGCTATGGAGGAATCGGATATGGTGGCATGGGTTATGGAGGCTTCGGCATCTCTCCCTGGATCGGTTTCGGTTATTGGAGCCCGATATCTTATTGGAATAGTTACTATTCCTGGAACGGTTTCTACAATCCTTATTATGGTGGCGTGATCGTCTCGAACCCAAAAATTCAGAATGCAAGTTATTCGAGGGTGAGTACATTCAATCCGGCGAGCTATACCAACAATACTTATAACAGGGGTAATACCAGGCCGAGTTCAGCATCGTATACTCCGTATTCTTATTCGCAAACCATTCGCAGCAATTACACCAATCCCTATAACAACAGTTATAGAAATAATAATGCAGGAAGGCCTTTTTACAACCAGAATTCCGGCAGTAATTTCTCTACCCAGCCAACCCGTACATACAGTGCGCCGACCCGCTCTTCTTCTTCATTTGGTGGCGGCTCATCTGGCGGTGGCGGAGGTTCAAGAGGTGGAGGTGGTGGCGGCGTCAGTCGTCCCGGACGGTAATCTGCATGATTTTGTTAAACTATTAGGAGGAAGGATTTTTCAACCAGAATCTTTCCTCCTTTTTTTATACATTCAGCAAGCCAATTGACCGCCTGATATGAAGTACTTTATTTCTTTATGCTGCTTTTCCTGCTCATTACAATTGTCCGCCCAGGTACCCGAGGATGCCTTGCGTTTATCCTGGACTGCTCCGAGTGGAACGGCCCGGCAGCAGGCGATCGGCGGTGCCATGGGATCGCTGGGTGGAGAAATTTCTTCTGCTTATGTGAACCCGGCCGGCTTGGGATTTTACAAGACCAACGAGATCGTCTTCAGTCCGGGATTTCGTTTTCAAAAAGACAACAGTAATTATCGCGGCACATCGACAACCGCCAGTAGCGCCAGCAATTTCAATATCGGCACGTCCGGATTTGTGCTCGGATTTATGAGCGCTGATGGCATGAGCAACACGACGATTGCTTTGGCAGTCAACCGGACTGCGAATTTCGGAAGTCATATTTCCTATAAGGGCCAAAATGATTTCAGCTCCTTTTCGGAACAATATGCCGAAGAATTTGCGAACTCCGGAAAGTCGATTGACGAAGCCATCAATAGCCCGCAAATTTCCTATGGCACCAGAATGGCGCTTTATTCTTATCTG
This sequence comes from Puia sp., assembly GCA_035317445.1. Taxonomy (GTDB): domain Bacteria; phylum Bacteroidota; class Bacteroidia; order Chitinophagales; family Chitinophagaceae; genus Puia. The sequence goes on along the minus strand of DATHGW010000724.1, from coordinate 530 downwards.
GTTGATACGGCGACCATCGGCGGTGTAACGCAGGTTATCGGCCAGCCGCAAAAGATTTTGAACGCGCATGGTCTGTTGAACCAGCTCAACAACAGCGATATCTCCGGCGGGATCACCGAAGTTGCTTTGGGGCTGGCAGGTAATTTTAAGGATAAATGGCTCCTGGGCTTAACCTTCGGCATCCCGATCGTGACCTACCACCGTGACCTGGTGTTTACGGAAACAGATGCTACGGGCGATGCCAACAATGATTTTGCGTCTTCCACATATACCGAACATTATTCTTCGACAGGAGGCGGTGTCAATCTGAAGCTGGGCGCCATTTATAAACCTACAACGGAATGGCGCATTGGCGTGGCCGTGCATACACCCACCTGGTACGCGCTGACAGATAACCTGAGCGCGTCCATGTCAACCAACACGGAAAAATATACGACGGCTCCGCAGCCGATCAGCATCAGCTCGCAGGCCCTCGACGACGGTTCGGGAATTACACCGGGAGCATTAAAATACGATTTGATATCGCCCTG
>DATHGW010000723.1:0-3957 GCA_035317445.1 Puia sp. | reverse complement strand
ATATATACCATGGATGATATCACCAAGGAATTAATCTCTTCAGTCTAAGGGCCCCAATGGGGTGACCGCAGAATACCTGCACTATGCTTTTCTATACATCACTACTATTTCGTGGTCGATCTAAGGAAATTAGCAACCATATAGAATTGATTTCCCTTGACTTATAATTTCGTCTTCGCATTTGGCTTGGCGGCAAATAATGAAGAAAAGGTTAAAGATGTGTACTGCAAAATCAATTACAACACTATGGTTTTTCCTTCCGCAGCACTTTTAGTAATATTATCCAAAAGTTTGTGCATGCGAACACCATAGTTAAAATTTGGAACAAGGTTCGTATTGTTTTTAATATCATGCAATATAGCCCTGTAAGCATAGTACAAGCCATGCACCGGCTGTTCAGATGCCGTTATGCCTACTGCTAAAAATTCAGCCGGAATTTCAAGCGGTTGTAGTTTGGTTCCAGGCGCTGCATATTGCAATTTAACGGGTGTTAACTGGTAGTGCCCTAAGCCTCCGGTGATTACAATATCACCTTTTGTACCATTGATTTCCCAAAGGAAATTTGTCCCTGTTGACATGCCACTACGATAGTGTATATTAGCAACCGCTCCTCCTTCAAGAATGCCCGAAAGAACGATCTGGTCATTGCTGAGTTGAGGGACTTTTTCTCCTGTTGTCAAAAGAGTAACTTCTTTCCTGCGGCGGGCGAGCGTAGCGCTGATGGTTTTGTAATCGCCAAGAACATCAACGCATGCGGCGAGCGTATGTCCAAATGGAATCTCCATCATTGTTGCCCCGTTTGCCGGGTCTAATAAATAAAGGTCTCCTTCTGTCCGAACAGCAGCCCAGCCCCCGCCGGAACCGATAACGCTGGAAGATAGCACCTCTCCAATCAATCCATCAGCAATTGCCGTTTTGAGGTAAACGGTTTCAGGCAATGAAAGCGCCTGCAAGCCGGTAAAAGTACTTAAGCCTTTGGCTATAGACATTCCTGCAAGTTCTTCCGCCTCCTCTGTGCCATTGCCCAATGGCCACTCGCAATAGATTATTTTGCCTGCCTCTATCGCTGCTTTCACCAGTTTGTAGTGATAAGGTACTTTTACTGTTATGACTACAAGGTCAACATCCGTACAGTTGACCAGATCGAACTCGTTATCAAATGCATGCTTTACCCCGAATTTCTCTGCTGCCGCCTGTGCAGTACTTAATTTCGTGGTGCTAATGGCCGTCAATTCAAATTCTGGCATCAGCTTTAATGCTGGTATGTGAGATTTGGAAGCCCAATTTGTTGCATTTGCTCCAATGATGCCTACTCTTATTTTATCACTTTTCCCAATCATATTTTTACATTAACGTTTCGTCTTAATTAGAACATATTCAATTGATTGTCGTTTTGCTCTTTGAAATTTTGCTGTATAGGTTTCGCGAATAGTTCATGTAAAGGCACCTTGTCGAAGATGCAAATACTGACTACCTGGATAATTTCATATAAGGACTGCTTTAACTGATACTTCTTCTTTGCGATGGCAACCAGAACGTAAACAGAAATGGCGATCCAAATTTGAATCTTAACCGCGTTTTCAGATCTGCCCCAGAAGGATTTAATTTTTAGATGCTGTTTGATCCATTTGAAGAACAATTCAATTTTCCATCTATGCTTATATAGTTGTGCTATTTCTGTAGCCTTCAATTCAAAGTTATTAGACAGGAAAACCAGGACACGGTCATTTTCGGCATCATAGAATTTTATTCTTCTCATTCGGACAGGAAAATCCTTTGAGGCATAGTATCCATTTAGGCGGATTGTTTGGTCACACATGACGCCGGTCTTTTTTTTAACAGCTGCGGAGGATACCCGTGAGAAATTGAAATTGTCCTTAGCCCGAGTGATGAAAAAGGCTTTGGCCTTGTGAATATTATACAATCTGCCAAAGTCAGTATAGCCGCGGTCTACGATATAAAAACTATCTGGCTGAAAGATGATATTATCCAGAATATTTACCTCGTGAACCGATGCAGGAGTTATTTGGATAAATTCAGGAATGGCGGTTTTTAGGTCCAATTGAACATGGACTTTGACGCCGCCTTTGGTTGTTCTGAATTTTGCCCAGCTGAATGCTGACAAGCAAACGTCGATGATGGTAGCATCAATCGCGAATACATTGTTTTTCAGGTCGACTTCCAAATCGCTTTCGGTTAGATACAATGACTTTGCTTCTTCAATTAAGATCATTGCCATCTCCTCGAAGATCCTGCAATCTCGACTCTCATTCGCATTTGATAACGTACTTTTTGCAATGGCTTGACCAATACCCAGGTGATACAATTTACCTGCATTAGCTCGCAGACATAAAATAGTATCGGATAGGCTTTCACGATGAGTTAGTTGGCCAAAAGCCATGCACAAAAATTGCTTCCAGCATGAAAACTGTTTGGACTTAAAGTCTCCCTTATAGTGATTGACACAAGCAGTAAAGACTTTATGAGAGACGAGTTCCATTAGTTGGGAGAAGACGTATTTGCCTTGGTTCATATGTATTGATAATCAATACTTTAAAGCAAAACAAAATCCCTGAAATTTCAAATCGTTTCCATTCCAAAATCCGCTGAAACCCAATACAGGCAATAATTTCAAAGAACTTTTTTATTCAACATCGAAACAACACTGATTTTTTTATTTGTTTCAAAATTAGATAGAATTTACTTTCCATTCCATAGGACTTTCCTTTTGGAAAGCGAATATTGTAGCGCATAATAAGGGATACAAAGATTTCAAAAACAACAAAGCCTGCCAATCATTGATCCACAGGCTTTCTTTGGTATCATCGGGATGACAAGATTCGAACCTTAGAGTGAAAATTTCTGCATTGAATCTAATTGCCTTTATATATTTGCAGTGATATCGAAAGTGAAAAGAAGCGGGAGAAAGCGGATAAATTAAACACAATCAACGAGTTCGCTAGTTTTTCGGCACACATTTGACACATTTTGTTTATAAGTAATTATAACTCAGCGAGATAAGAATCTCTTCCCGCGCACACAGGCCCCGACGAATGTCAGGGTTTTTGCATTCAGGAGCGTGCCGAGCTCGCTCGGCTAAGCGGATGGATGCAAAAACCTAAGCGCCGGAGGCGCGGGCCATTTGTTGTAGCTGTCCCTACCTGCAGTACTTGAAAAGAGAATTTGGGTGATGAGCCGACTTTAGCTTCAGCGCATCTTTTTCTTGACGCTGTAATAATAGATCGATATAACTTTGTACCCAAGTTTCATTATTCATAGTGAGTTTTTGGTCAAATCTGATCACTCCTCCTAAATTCAAAAAAGAATAGATCGCCTCCGGGCCTTACAAAACTCTAAGAAAGAAGTCACGTAAATGCACCACTTCTATACCTTCTGCGGTAGTGCCCAATCCATAATCATCCAGGGTCACAATGTATTTTGGAAAATTATCGTTCGTTTTTTGCAGGCTCGACACTTCTCTTTTGCGGGTGGTTTCCCCTTCAATCCGGAAGCCTACCTGTACATAGATCCGCTCCTGCAGACGCTGACCTACAAAATCAATTTCCAGGCGATCTGTTTTACCGACGTATACAGTAAATCCTTCCCGCATCAACTGCATGTAAACCAGGTTCTCCATCCATTTTTGTATTTCTGTCAGGGGATCAATTCCCCGAATGGCATTGCGGATACCCAGATCTTCGAAATAATATTTTTCGCCAATTTCGAAAATTTTCAGTCCCTGGATATCAATGCGAGCAACTTTATGAATAAAGTATGCCTGAGTGAGTGCCACGGTATAATCGATCACCAGTTGGGTCGGCACCTGCTGTCGCTGAGATTTCAAATATTTGGCAATATTGGAAGATGAGAACAAACTGCCCACATTATCTGCAATGTACCCAACCAGGCGTTCCATAAAGTCGATATTACGCACCTGTCTGCGTGCGATCACATCTT
>DATHGW010000722.1:0-5026 GCA_035317445.1 Puia sp. | reverse complement strand
GAACAGCATGTATATATTGATGAACTCAACAGCAAGTTGGCGCCATTCAGGATCTTCAAAAGCATCGAATGCGATATCCTGAATGACGGAAACCTGGACTATTCCGATGCAATACTGTCCACTTTTGACCTGGTGATCACTTCCGTTCACTCAAACCTGAAAATGAACGAGGAAAAAGCCATGATGCGGCTGCTGCGTGCGATTGAAAATCCTTACACGACCATTCTTGGACATATGACGGGACGATTGCTGCTGAGCCGTCCCGGTTACCCGGTTGATCATAAACAAGTCATCGATGCCTGCGCCGCGCAGCAAGTGGTGATCGAATTGAATGCCCATCCGAGAAGGCTTGACATGGATTGGAGATGGATCGATTATGCTTTGGAAAAGGGGGTGCTGATCTCCATTGACCCGGATGCACACTCGGTAGAAGGATTCCATGCCATCAAATACGGATGCCTGGCCGCACAAAAAGCGGGGTTGACCAAAGAGAAGAACCTGAGTAGTTTTAGTCTGAAGCAAATGGAGGAATATTTAGCGGGGAGAAGAAAGGCGAAAGGAATTTGAACTTTCTTTTGTCATTTCGACCCACGCCGAAGGCGGGGCGGAGGAATCGACGGAGAACGCAACTTGCACGCACCACTGATTCCTCCGTCCCGCCTTCGGCGGGAGTCGGAATGACAATTAAATCTTTGCTGCTGTTGGTTCAACCTGGCTGCTCACCGACGCTCTTAGAAAGGGCAGCTCAACATAGAAAATGGTTCCTTCCCCTTCTTTGGTTTCAAACCATATCTTTCCTTTGGCCTGTTCAACGATCGTCTTGCTCATGGCCAATCCCAAGCCGGTGCCCGATGATTTGGTTGTGAAATTCGGCATGAAGATCTTTGTCTTCATCGCATCCGGAATGCCCTCTCCATTGTCGGCCACTTTAACCAATATGCTGTCTTCGTTCAATTCCTCGCTCACACTGATCACCCGTTTGTCTTGTCCAACGCAGGCCTCCAGCGCATTCTGAAGCAGGTTGGTGAAGAGGCGGTTGAGCTGGGTCTTGTCTGCATACACCATGATGCGCTGGTGCACCGGCACCCATTTAAACAAAAGATTTTCTGTGGTCTCGTATAATGAGGTGAGCGAATAAAGCATGTCGTGCAGGTCGAAAACTTCATTTTTTGGATTGCCAATATTCGCGAACTGCGAAAAGTCAGCCGCGATTTTCGACAAGTGGTCAATCTGTTCAACCAGTGTATTGGCGACATTGGCCGTTAGTTCTTTTACGTTGACAGAATTGTTGGCGATAGCCTTCTGAAGATACTGGATGCTGAGCTTCATCGGCGTCAAAGGATTTTTGATTTCATGGGCCACCTGCCTCGCCATTTCACGCCAGGCGAATTCTCTTTCACTTTTTGCCAGCGTTGCAGCACTTTCTTCCAGTTTTTCTACCATCTTATTGTATTCCTTGACCAGGCCGCCGATCTCATCACGTGATTTCCAAACGATCACTTCGTTTGTTTTGCCCAGGTTGATCTGGCGCATTTTTTCTGATATCAGCCTGAAAGAACTCGTGATGCGGTTCGTGAGGAATAAAGCAATGGTTCCTGCAATCAGGAATATGAATACGTTCAGGTTGATGATGGTGACCAGGAATTTCGATATCTCCCCCTTCAATTCATCCTGTGTGCTGAATGAAGGAATATTCAAATACGCGTATGCCTTGCCGTTGCGGATGCGCACAGGACAGTAGATGCTCTGGAAAGAGATCCGCCCCATTTGTTCATCATTAAAAAACTCAACGGAATGCAGGAGCTGCATCTGGTAATAGGCCAGCGGATGCATTTTCTTACTCAGAATACCCTTGTTATAAATAAATGGATTGGAGGAAACGATCAGGTCGCCTTCCAGATTATATAAATTGACGTCGGTTCCATGAATTTCTTCCAGGTTGTTGATCAGTTTTTCAAGATTCGCCCTGGAGATTACCCGGCCAAGGCTAAACGGATCGTCCGCAATGGCCAGCACGGGAAGTTTACTTTGAATTTCGTTCACCATGATCTGGATGGAGTGGCTCAGCCGGTCCTGGTTGTTGCGATTGTACCGGTTAATGAAGAAATAGATCGTAGCCACGCCGATGACCAGGAAAGAGAATAAGCTTATAAAGATGATGGTGGCGTGGATCTGCGAGCGGATATTGAGCTGAAAAAAGGACCTGATCTGCCGCCAATGCAGCCTGGTTTGAATGAGTACCGAAACAAACCAGAACAGGGCCACCAGCAGCAGGAAGGCGCTGAACAGGTAAGAAAATAAAGTGATCGCTTCTATGAGTGAATTGTCCTTTTTGACGATGACAACCACTTTATTGTCGGATATCTTTTGCCAGAGCTCGTCGTAGTCGCCATTTTTCTTTTGCATGAAATCCCGTTGGGGCACCTGGTCATCAGAAAGCACCGTCGGGAAAGGATAATTATTATAATGGTAGATCAGGCCCTTGTCGCTGTAGATGGCATAAAAATACATCGGCAGGTATTCCGGCAAAAACTCTTTTCGCTGTTGCGTGAGTTCCGGTACCAGACCGGTTCCTTTGTAATTTTTTGGCTCAGCGAGCATAAAAAGATATCCCGCCAATTTCTGTTTTTGATCGCGGATGGATTTCTTATAGATATAGGTAAACCTGTCGAATGATTTTTCATAGTATTTAAGATCCTGTATCCCGGTCGTCTTGCCCTGGAGCTGGAATATGGTGTTCAGGGTATCAAAGGAAACGGGATCCTCGTTGTACAAAGGCCGCTCGCTGGAATCGTATGTGTAGATCTTCGTATCAAACTTGTTTGTATAGGCAGTGAAATTGCTGCTGATGACGCTGTCCTTGATCTGTTGATTTGCATAAGGATCTTTCAGGCGGTTGAAATTCTGATAGAGAAAATCATTGTCGAAATAGATCAGTGACATGCTGATCAGCTTTTCACTGTTGGGATCCATTTGTTCAGAAAGGCGGCCTGCAAATCGTTTGCGCCCTTCCAGTTCAATTTTATGGTTTTCAAAAATGATCACTGTCGATATGGAAATAGAAAAGATAAATAACCAGAACAGGACCTCAGAAATATTCAGCTTCACGTTGAGACCGGAAAACAGATTCCTGACCATGATCCAGACATAGGCCAGCAACCAGGCTAATACGAGGATATCCAATTGCACGATCTCTGGTTTGTGTACAAAACTGAGCAGGAATAGTCCGGTGAATGCAATGATGATATAGATCAGGATGGGATTTCGACCGACAATGGACTGTACGACCCGCAGGAGCATCTGGGAAAAGAAAAAGAAACTCAATGCCAGCGCGGCAAGCACGATAAATCCTACAAAACTATAAACGTTGAGGGTGAAGAAATTGGTGACATTGAAAGAGATCCTGGCATCGGCAACCAGGCTTTGTACGATATCGGCAAAAACAAAACTCGTGATGACCAATATCACCAATACCAGTCCCGCGAGTATCCATCTTTTCCAGTTATTGCCGGGAAAGGGTAGCGAGAAATCAACTCCTTCCCTTCGCAGGAAAAGGATGATCCAGCAAAACAGGAGGGTATTGATCAGCAGATCGCCGAGGGAGCTCAAAACAAAACTCGAACTGTAAATGGTCGGATCAAATAATTCGTATTGCCTCAGATGAAGCAGGGAAGGGAAGTAATAGCTCAAGCCACGGAGTAGCAATAAGAAAAGCACTAAAAAAGATGCGCCGGCAAAAGGCCCGAATTTGTCTGTAATTGCCCTGGCCATGTTGTGGATCAACACCAGGAGCAACAAAATTCCGGAAAAGGTCATGAGCAATAGGGTCCAACTATACTTCGCGGCGTTGTAGCTTGCTATTTTATCCAGGTAAAATAAAATCTCTCCGCTTGAATTTTTCACCGGGAACATGGTTGGTTCCGAGGAAATGCGCACGCGGTTTTCGGCAGCAGGGTAATCGACAAATTCGGGTTTCAGGTTGGGGGTGGAAATATAATATTGCCAGCGTATAGGAATCAGCGCAATCAGGATCATGGTACTATCGGTACCGAAGCGCTGTTCTTTTTTTACAAATTCATACTGACCATTGCTGAGGCGCACAAAATACCGGCCATCGGCTCTTTTCAACAGGCTGTCCGGCATAACCGACTGCTGGTCGCTCCAGAACCTGAGTGAGGCCGGCCCATCGATCTTTTTTTCATAAATCAGGACGCCATATTTTTTTTCCAGGATCTCATCCAGCTCCATCCTGCTGTATTGCTGGGTAGCAAACCTTTTTACCCTGTCGTTGTCCTGGATTAAATGATCGAAACTGGATTCCCTATTCTGTAAAAAAGATTGGATGGAATTCCTTACCAGTTTGATGGACGCGTTGCTGCCCAGGAACCGATTGGTGATATAACTCGCTGTGAGTAATATGATGGCCGCAAGGATCAGGTAAACATTCCTTCGCAAAAAAATGATCAAAAAAGACATCAGTCGGGCTGTTTTTGCTTTTTAATTGAATTCCAGATGGCATCCATTTCTCCGAGCGTCATATCCTGTAATGATTTTCCACTGGTGGCCGCTTCCCGTTCCATGGCTTTAAACCTTGATGTGAATTTTTGGTTGGTCTTCTCGAGGGATGTTTCGGCATCTATCTGCAAAAACCGTGCATAATTGATCAGCGAAAATACCAGGTCACCGAACTCTTCCTCCGTATCGACGCGGTTGCCGCTGCGCACGGCTTCCTGCAGCTCATCCATTTCTTCCTTCACCTTTTCCCAAACCTGGTCCGCTGTGTTCCACTCAAAACCCACCTGGGCGGCTTTTTCCTGCAAGCGCATGGCCTTCACCGTGGCAGGCAATGAAACGGGAACACCGCTCAGCACGGAATCCTTTCCTTCCTTCAGTTTCAGTTTTTCCCAGTTTTTCTTAACATCCTCCGCATCATTCACCTCGAGTAGCTGACCTTCAAGCCCGGGATTTCCATATACATGCGGATGCCGGTAAATGAGTTTTTCACTAATACCACGAATCACATCTT
>DATHGW010000721.1:0-2269 GCA_035317445.1 Puia sp. | reverse complement strand
CGCGGGCGGTGGTGAGGTTGATAAAGTTAATACAGGCGATCACCAGGATGAATACCGCTACGATCGAGAATATATAGACATTGTTGATGTTTCCGGTTTTACTACCGTCGCGGGTAGAATATAAGTGTACGTTCCGCAGCGGTTCAAGAAACAAATCATAATACATCTGACTTTGCTTCATGCCGGTGCCGTCACGTTTTTCCAGGAAGGCCGGGAATTTTTTTTCCAGTGTTTTAGGGCTTATGCCGGGCTTTAGTAAAAGATAAGTGGTAGCGCCGAAATTGCCCCATTGCTCCTCAAGATGCGGCTCCAGTTTTTGCATGAGGGTGGACATAGATAAAAACAGATCTCCCTTGATCAGCGAATTTTCCGGGATGTCCTGCATGATGCCCGTAACGACGGCCGAAAGCGCATCTCCCGTGAGTAAAAGTGTCTGGCCAATGGGATTTTCGTTGCCAAAATATTTTTTGGCGCCTTTCTGCGACAAGACGACGGTAAGTGGTTCTTTCAGTGCCGTTACCGGGTTTCCTTTGAGCAATTTAAAATCGAATACATTAAACAACGAGGAATCTGCCCATACCGAATTCTCTTCCTGGAATTTGACATTACCCCTCCTTACAAGGAGGTTGTCATTTATGGTCCTGGCAAAAGACTGCACTTCGCTGAATTCCCTTTTGATATTGATTGGCATGGCGAAGGAAGGCAGATTGGCATGGATCGTTTCGGTTGGGGTTTTGATATCGCAGACAACCCGGTAGATCCGGTCCGCTTTTGAGTGGAAGGCATCGTAGCTCAATTCAAAACGGACATACAAAAAAATCAGAAAGCAGGCCGACATGCCCACGGCCAATCCTGTGAGATTGATGAATGAAAATACGCGATGCTTCCAAAGGTTTCTGAATGTGGTCTTAAAATAATTTTTTATCATGGAGCAGAATTTTATTCGGTTTTCAAACTCACTGCAGGGTTCGACAACGCAGCCCTAATCGCCTGAAAACTTACCGTAACCAGCGCAATCGCGATCGACAATCCTCCCGCCATCAGAAAAATCCATACACTAACTGGTGTTCTATAATTATATCCCAGCAGCCAGTAATGCATCGCAGCCCAGGCAATGGGTGTTGCGAGTACGATGGAAATGAATACAAGCTTCAGGAAATCCTTTGACAGCAGCGTGGTGATTCCAGCCACGGAGGCACCCAATACTTTCCTGATCCCTATTTCTTTGATCCTGTTTTCCGCCATATAACTGGCCAGGCCAAAAAGACCCAGACAGGAAATGAATATCGTCAGCCCGGCAAAAAGTTTTGTCAGAGTTTTGGTCTGTTCTTCATCACTGAATTTTCTTGCATATTGTTCATCCACGAAATTCGACAGGAATGGATAGGCTGGATTATATTTTTTAAAAATCTGCTCTGCCTTGGCCAGGTTTTGAACAAGTGGATTTTTATCATTGTATTTTATATGGATCACATTAAACCATCCTTTAGGACCTTCGATGACCATGGGCTTAATGGGTTGATACGGGGATTGTAAAATAAAATTTTTGATCACACCCACGATATGCCAGTCGATACCATTGTCTTTCAGGGTTTGGCCGATAGGGTTCTTGAAACCCATCAATTGGAGGGCCGACTCATTGATTAAAACAGCGGTAGAATCAGTGATATAGTTTTTCAGATCAATATCCCTGCCTTGAATGATCGTCATGCCTGCTGTTTTCACCAGGTTGCCGTCTGAGCAAAAACGGTCAATGATGATTTTGGAATTGGGGTCCTTTCCTTCGTACTCAATTCCCCAGGTATTGCTCCATCCTTCTGTAAGCGGAGCGCTGGTTTTGGAAATAGCAGTGGCAACACCGGAATTCAACAATTCATTTTTGATGAGCTCATATTTTTTTTCTATGTCTCCTTCCAGGAAAACATAGGCCAGGCTGTTTCTTGAATAACCGGGTGCTCTTTCTTGCGCGTACCTGATCTGTTTTTGAATGATGATCGTAGCAATGATCAGAATAATGGCAAAGGTGAATTGCAAAATGACCAGCACTTTCCTGGGCGTAACCAAGGCATACGGTTTTTTGAATGTCCCCTTCAGTACGGCTACCGGCTGGAAGGAAGAGAGAAAGAAAGCCGGGTAACTTCCCGCAAGGATGCCGGTGAACAGTACGAAAAGTATGCCCGCAATCCAGAAATAAGGTTTGCCAAAGTCGATGAACAATTGTTTTCTTGTCAGGGTATTGAATGCAGGAAGCGACAATTGAACGATCAGG
>DATHGW010000720.1:0-5483 GCA_035317445.1 Puia sp. | reverse complement strand
AAAACGTTCCGGCAATATTCTTCTCATACCTGGTACCAAATCGCTTAACCATTTGCGGGAGAACATGCAGGCCACTAAGGTTGAATTAACGAATGCGGAATTTGAGACTTTGGGGAAAATTAACTAGAAGCCCTCAGAAATATTAAAGGAGCGGGGGAGATTTCATTTTTCTCTATTGTCAATAACGAATAACCAGTCACCCGATGAAAAAGGTTTAAAATCTACCGATCCGCTGGCTGATACTGTACCAATCCATGAGCTTTCTCCAGTTCGTGGATTATACCAGAATGCATTGACTTTCGATCCAGAGATCTTATTCATATCGATAGTTACTGTTCTCGCGGAGGGCAGATAAGCCATCAGCAAACTGCCGTCTCTCGTCATGGCCGCACATACATAATCGATGCTTCCAAATGTTCCGCGGCCTTTTGTAATAATGCTCTCCCCGGGAATGGGTTCCAGATCATACCAGGCTCTTGTTTCAAATGCTTCGAAACAGTAACGGGCTTCATGCATCCCCTGCGTATTCATGAGCGCCCGCCAACGAGTAAAGGTGTAACACTGATTATCGGTCTGCCCCGGACTAAAACTGGTGCCTGCACATCCGCTGAGAAGGCCATCGTAATTTTTCCTGCGCATCCATTGATGATCCTCATTATCGGAACCGTGCGGAATATCATGTTCATAGCTCTGGTCGAGCTGGAAGATCATTTTGCCACGGCCATATTTCTTCAGTTCGGTTTTATATTGGGGCGCATCGCTTCCAAGCGAAGACTCCGTAAAATCATACAAGCCGTCAACATCAATATACGATGCATATAAACTATTTTCTGAAGGCCAGTTGGTTCCTTGTGCTGATTCAAAATGCCCTGTCCACAGGTGCAGCGGATCGGATTGTTTGATTCCGTCGATAATATTTTTCATGTGGTTATACCATGGTGCCGCGCCTGGATTGTCCCCTCCAGCCACCCAAATGATATTGCTGCAATCTTTATAATGCTTTCCCAGGAACTGTCCGTATTCGAGGCTTTTGGCCGGATTGTTCTTCGCATTCATTAATTCATCCCACCAACCCTGGTTGGCATCGCCTTTATAACCGAGATAGCAGGGAACAAGCAAAACGAGCATGCCATGGTCCCTGGCCATTTTAAGAAAACGATCTGCGTGTTCAAAATACGCCGGGTTATGGGTTGAAAAATCCCATTGCACCGTGAAGGGGGGTACACCCTGCCAGTTCGGAGGCTGGCCGGCGAACCGCGTATCAAACGAGATGATGCTGACCAGGAGTGTATTGAAGCCCTTATTTTTTACGCTATCGATGAAGGCCAGTTCATCGGTTTCTGACAATGCCTGGATCAGTCCCCAGGCAGATATTTCCTTGATCAGGAATGGGACTTTGTTTTGATCTACCAGATACTTTTTGGTTGGGCTTAGGCTGAGCGGGAAAACAGGATTTGCTTCAGCAATCGTCGCAAACAGAACAATGACCAGCATCATAGCCGTTGTTCGCTGCGGAAACAAAAAGCTGTGCATAGGTCTGTTCAAAACGTCCACTATTTGAATTTCAGGTTTAGCGATATGATGTCTGAAGCAAGATCGGTCGTTTGTGTATAATGGCCATATCTTATTTCAACAGCACTTAAGCTTTTTAGTAAAACACCATTCGGAGGCGCTATTCTCAAACCCATACCAAAGAAATGACTCTTGAATGCGGCCAGCGCATAATTGCTTGTATAATACTGGTCCTGCGGACTATGTGACTCAAAGGGTGCGAAGTAATTCACTGCCGATTGCACATAGTAACGGTAAAAAGGCGAGAGCGAAAAAAATGGGGTGATCTTTACGGGCACTTCAATATTTGCTGTATGGGAGACAAGGCCCCAGTTGTCTATATAGAAGCGGTAGTATGCACGGACGATAACGCGATCTCCCAAAAAATAATTTAATCTCAGGCCAATAGGAAATTTGAATCGTTGTGAAGGGAGATTTTCAATGGTATCTTTTCCATTGTTAAAATATACCCTGTGAAAGGGAAGACCGAGATAACCATTCTGATAGGTCAGGTCCGTTGCAATGCTTCCCTGCAGACGTTCATTGATGGTCTTGGAAAAAGAAAATGAAGCGGTGAGGGTATTTCTTGACTTCGTAGGCGTTGCGGATTCCTGGCCTTTACCGATCAACTGCCCGGAGTTATAGCTTAATGCCACCGTGCGGCCGCTGGCGCTGGTAATATATACGATGCTGTCTGCAGAAGATGAATTTTTTACAGAATCAACAGGAACGAACTCTGAAGGCTTGATCATGTTGATGCGGTCAAAATATCCCGACAGCTTAACACTGAATTCGCCGTTATTTTTTGTCTTTTTTGAAAAAGAAGTATTCAGTCCTATCGAGTGATAATAATTGTGCTCGGCAGAATAATAAGCGCCAAGTCCGAACTCAGTTCCCTTTCTTTCATTTGCAATTGACCAGTCAAGGGTTGGATAGATCCTGTTTCCATCGTTCCTGGCGTGACCATTTGAATCTACATAGGCCTGCGAAGCAGCGGTATGGTAGTCCATTCCGATTCCCGCGGTCAATGTATTTTTTCGATTCTTTCCGTCCCATCCTGTAAATTTTATGTCGAGTCCATTCGCCAGGTCGGTTACATTCCCAATCCCTTTGCTATCGGGTCTGCCTCCCATTACGGCAGACTTGTCTGCTGTTTGATTATAATAACTCGACACCAGGTTTACTTCATCCAGTGTTAATTTTTTGGATTTGTATGCGGAACTATCTTTTGTGGAAACCTGCGAAAATGCATGGATCAGCGTGATGTACATACCGACTACTGTGAGGCAAATCTTCTTCATGTTGTTTTTTTCAATTTGATCAGGTCAATTGCATCCGCAGCCACCGCCGGTCTTACCGCCATTGGCGCCAGATGAACCTTCGCGGTACGATTGTGCATTGAGCTCATTTTTTTCAACCTTCCTGTTTGCGAGAGACATTTCAGAATCATTGATCCGGCTTTTTCTGTATTCCTTTACCTGTACACAGGAGGCCAGCCATAAGCATCCGAAGGGTATGGCGAAATATTTGATCAGGTTTTTCTTTGTCATGGTTATTGTTTAAGTAAAACGAATATGGTTCGATTTATATATTCTGCCAAAATCATCAATGATAATGGCTTCAATGTCGTTGATTTGATTGATCAGATTCAATCCGGCATGAACGCCCATGATCATGACCGGGGTAGCCATCGCATCCGCCAATTCAGCGTTCGGCGAAATGATCGTTACGCTTTTTATACCGGTGACCGGCAAACCAGTTCGGGGGTCAATGGTATGAGAATATCTTTTTCCGTCGATCATTACATATTTCTCATAGTTTCCTGAAGTAGCCAGGGCCATATTGGTGATATTGAGGTACGAAAAGATCTTGTCAGCCATTTCCGGGTTCACTATTCCGATCGTCCACGGATGGCCATTTGGTTGAAATCCCCAGGCCGTTAAGTCTCCGGACGCATTGACTACTCCGCTGTTAACACCCATGGAGATTATCAATTTTTTTGCGCATTCGGCGGCATATCCTTTGCCAATGCCACCAAACCCGATGCGCATTCCTTTTTGTTTCAGCATAACCGTGGAAGCAGCCTCATCTACCAGGATATCCCGGTAATTGATCAGTTTCACCATTTGTTTCGCGGTTTCCCGATCTGGCAATGTTTTCATTTGCGTATCGAAATTCCACAGGCGCTTGTCCACAGATCCGTAGGAAATGTCGAAAGCCCCTTGCGTAATTCTTGAAATTCTGATGGAACGTTGTATGAGACTGAGTGTTTCGTGGCTGACCTTTACCGGTGCGATGCCGGCATTGTTATTGATCAGATTTGTTTCGCTGGAATCACTAAACGTAGTGAGCAGTCTTTCTATCCGCTCGATTTCGCTGACCGCCGCATCTATTCTTTCATTAGCCCATATTTCATCATGGGCAACCACACTTATTTCAAAGCGGTTGCCCATCAGCTTCATATCTTTTTTAAAAGCAGTCTTTAATCTTTTTTTATTATCTGTCAGCATCAATGATCGCTTGCACTTGTTGAGAGAATTCATCCGGTTTAACATCAGGCAAACCATCCCATTCCTTTAAAACTTTTCCGTCGGCGGTAAGCAATACCGTAAAAGGGAATTTGCCTTTTGAATTATATTGTTCGGCCATAGCATCATTTAACTCCTGCTGCCGGGGAGAAGGCCTGTTTTTCTTCATCCTTGGAAAATCTGCGTTGACCAAAACGAGTTCGCTGTCGGCTATTTTCCGGAAAACTTCGGCATCGAAAATTTCTTTGTGCATCCGGATGCAGGGACCACACCAGTCTGATCCGGAAAAATTGAGGAGGATATGCTTATGCTCTTTTTTAGCCAGCAGTTTCGCATCGTTCAGGTCATAATGCCAATCTGAAAATGAACAGCAGAGGACCACTAACATCAAGAAAAGCCCGGTACTTATTTTTCGTGAATACTTTATTGCCATAAATAGAAATCAGTAAGAATTTTATAGAAGTACGAAAGCCGTGCCAGAACGGTTGTTTGCAAATATACTCGACAATCGAATTGCCTTTCAGGAAGGAACTCCGAATGAGGGCTTTTATTAAGCCCGCTGTAGTTAATATTTGGTTAATAGAATGGTATGGCCGCCTTAACTAAATATTTGCTTTTTCAGATGTTATTATAAGGTTAATTATAAATAGATTTGACTACAGCGGAAAATATTCTCAATCCTTAATCTTTCAAATCCCGATTCGATGAAATTAATTTCATGTCTTATCCTGGCCATCGGCCTCATCAGCACTAAAATGCCAGCACCGAACAGAGAAGGAGATGGCAGGCCATTGTATATCTCCCATTTTGAAAATGTGCTTGGAACGTCCATGGAATTAAAAATTTACGGGGCAACAGCAGAACAAGCGACCAGGGCCGAAACAGCAGCGCTTAGTGAAATAAGGAGGTTGGGGAAAATATTGAGCGCGTATGATGCAGAAAGTGAGTTCAGTCGCTGGTTGCTCACGGCTCAGCACCCCATCCATATATCTCCAGAATTGTTTGAGGTGCTGGCCCTTTTTGATCAGTGGCGGATGAGGACCGGCGGGGCGCTGGACGCCTCGGCCGAAGTGGTCAGTCAGCTATGGAAAAAGGCCGCTGCCAGGCAAAGTATCCCAACCGACCGGGAACTGGCCGATGCAGTTGCTGCGGTGAAGGAACCGCACTGGAGACTGGATGCGACTAATCAAACAGCCATCCATCTCGGCCACGCCCCTCTTATGCTTAATTCTTTTGCTAAAAGTTATATCATCAGGCGTGCAACCGATATCGCCATGGCTGCAGCAAAGGTAGATGCCATTGTGCTGAATATAGGCGGCGATCTGGTTGTTCGGGGAAACCTCAGTGAGACCATTCAAATCAGCGATCCGAAAGCAGATGCCGAAAATGAGAAGCCTTTAGATC
>DATHGW010000719.1:0-3947 GCA_035317445.1 Puia sp. | reverse complement strand
GTGGAATTTCTCATAGATACTATAGAACTTGTTACCCCCTCCGGCTGAATCGGGAAAATCAACCTTGGTGGTACGGTGACAATTGATGCACCAGCCCATGCTCAGCTCGGCGAACTGCTTCACTTCATTCATTTCCTGGATCGGTCCATGGCAGGTTTGACATTGAACTTTACCCGCACGGATATGCTGGGCATGGCTGAAAAAAACATGATCGGGAAGGTTATGGATCTTCACCCATTCCACCGGTTTTCCGGCTTCTGTGTATTTGTTCGCCTTTGGATCATAGCCGGCGTAGCTATATAACTTCTGTATTTCAGCGGTTCCATCCACTTCCTTTCCATCCTCGCGAAATAGTTTTTCACCCTTGTAATCATTAATGGCTGCGTGACAATTCATGCAGACATTGAGCGAAGGAACGGAAGCTTGTTTGCTTTCCCAGGCGCCGCCATGACAATACAAACAACTGATCTGGTTCGTGCCGGCATGCACTTTATGAGAATAATAGATCGGCTGTTCGGGCTGATAATCTTTTGTTCTGCCCAAACCAATTGCGCCTTGCACCACGTAGTAACCACCTATAACAAAAAGAATTAATGTCAGCAGGGTGATATAGGCCTTGTTCCTGTAAAAAGGGATGGGCTCAGGAGCATGAATGCCTTCTTTGTCGTCGGAAAGTTTTTTCAGATTGCTGTTGACCTGGAGCAATACCAGGGTAACGATCGCAAGGATCAAGGTAAGGATACCATATAATAAGGTGTTGTCGCTTTGCTCTTCCTTACCAGCAGGACCTTCAGGGCCTTTGGGCGCTTCCTTATAATCAGTGACATATTTCAGTATGGCATCTATTTCCCCATCGGTGAGGGTGGGGAAGATATTCATTGGCGTCTTGTTGTATTGAGCGAAAAGATCGTTGAAGTATTTATTACCGGAAGCGAGTACCGCTCCATTATTCCTGATCCAGGAATGCAGTAGTTTGGTATCGGGAACACGTTCGGTAACCCCCTGTAAAGCGGGCCCGGTGACGATTTTTGTAGGATGGTGACAGGAAGCGCAGTTTGCCTGAAACAGGGCCTTACCATCCTGGGCCATCAACCCATTACCGACAGAAATCAGGCTAGAGAGAAGGATACTGAAAAATAATCTTTTCGCAATTAGTCTATGATGAGGCATATATACAAGCCGTTGTATAAATGTGGAAAAATCTCCTGTATTGGGTGCAAAAATAAGTCAGGATTTTAACATAATACCAACATCAAGAAAAAAATTTTTCCCGCATCTGGTCTGCATTTCAAGCGATTATATTCAATTTGCACATTTCGAAATTTTTCTCTGTCATGATTTTGTCAACCGGTCCCGCGCAGAAAACAGCCTTCCCTATACGCAGGGAAATCATCATTTTTTAATTCATCTTTACAGTTCAAAAAACTTTGTGAAGCCGATCGGTTTTTCGGTTTAAAAGAAAACAGATGATGAAATCAAACGGATTAGCAACGCGGATCGCCATCTTTGTTTCCGGGACCGGTACCAACGCCCAAAAAATAATCGATTATTTCCGTGACAGCGAAACGGTTCAGGTTGCCTTGATCGTGTCGAATAAGCCAGGGGCTGGTGCGTTGGACATTGCAAAAGAAGAGCATATCCCGTTCCTCGTTCTTGACAAAGAGCGTTTTTTTCGTGGGGATGGCTATGTTAGTGACCTCCGTGAAAAGAAAATCGATTTCATTGTGCTGGCAGGATTTTTATGGAAGATTCCATCGGAACTGATCCGGGCCTATCCGCGGAAGATTATCAACATTCACCCTGCTCTTTTGCCAAAATATGGCGGAAAGGGAATGTATGGTGCAGCCGTTCAGGAGGCCGTCATCGCATCGAAAGACAAAGAAAGCGGGATCAGCATTCATTACGTTGATGACATCTACGACCATGGCGAGATCATTTTCCAGGCCAGCTGTCCGGTTTCTGAAGCAGATACGACAGAATCGCTGGCAGAAAAAATTCATTTGCTGGAACACACCCATTTTCCGCGGGTGATCGGGAAATTGTTGTCCGTGCAAAATATAGTTAAAAGATCATTATAGACTGTATAATTGGCATTTTGGTAGTAATATCACAAATTAAATTGTCGGCCTTGCGTCTTTTTTTGCTCCGTCTAATTGCTGCGGGTAGTCTTATGTTCATGTTGCTGTCGCGTCAGGATGCCCTTGCACAGCAGGTTACGATCAGGGGTACTGTGTACAACATGTACAAAACGAGACCCCTGGATGCCGTGAGCGTGATGAGCAGTTTCGGCAGGGGGACCACTACGGATTCAAATGGCAATTATATGCTGGTTGTGGACATAAAAGATTCCATCTCCTTCTCGTATCTGGGAAGACGCACGATAAAATACCCGGTAAGTGAAATAAATAAAGTAACCGGTTTTGATATTGCCCTGCATGTAAATCCCACCGAGCTCAATGAAGTCAGGATTGCGCCAAAAAATTACCGGTTGGATTCCCTCCGAAACCGAAGGGACTACGAGAATGTTTTCGACTTCAGGAAGCCCGGTATTTCCATTACAAGTCCCAATTCGGGCGGATTGGGTGTTGGCTTTGACCTGGATGCGATCATCAATATGTTTCGATTCAACAGGAACCGGAGGATGCTGGCCTTTCAAAAAAGACTCGTCGAAGAGGAACATGATAAATTTGTCGACCACCGCTTCAACCGCTCGATTGTTAAAAAGATCACACACCTCGATGGCAATGAACTCGATTCCTTTATGGTCAGGTACCGGCCTTCTTATGAATTTACCGAGGTGACCACCGATTATGAGTATTACGACTACATCAAACTCGCCTATAAAGAATATAAGTCTGGCCGGAAAAAGGGCGAAATGAGAAAGGAGGGGCAATGAGAGATGACAGAAGACAGTTAACAGTTGACGGGAAGCGGTTGCTGATGATCTATTGTGTACGTAACGAATCGACCGGATTAGCAAGTGCAGCTTTGATGGCCTGGTAACTGATAGTCAATAAAGTGATCAGCAGCGCGCCCACGATCGCCGCAGCAAAGATCCACCAGGATATTTGCGTTCTGTACTCATATTTCGACAACCATTCACTCATGAAGTATCCTGCCAGCGGGATCGCAATCAGACAGGAAATAATGATCAGCATCAAAAAATCCTTTGACAATAGCGTCCACACCGCAAACATCGATGCCCCCAGCACTTTCCGCACACTAATTTCTTTGCTGCGCTGAGCTGCAACAAAGGATGCAAGTCCGAATAATCCCAAACAACTGATAAAAACTGCCAGCGCAGCAAAAAAACTGGCGAGGATGCCGATGCGTTCTTCATCCGCAAATTTGGCTGCATATTGCTCATCGGCAAAACTGTATTCGAAAGGAGCGGCGGGGATCAATTGCCTAAAAACGCTTTCTATTTTTGGCAGCGCTTTTGCAGCACTAACATTTGGATTGATTTTTACGAAGAACCGGTTCATGAAGCCTTCCGGTTTAAGAAAAAAAATGGTGGGACTGGCCGGCTCAAACGGTGAGTTCATGACCATGTCCTTTACAACGCCCAGTATCCTGAAATTTTCATTTTTGAACCAGATATTGTCAGCATGAACAATTTCTCCTATAGGGTTTTTCAGTGCCATTAATTTTGCAGCCGATTCGTTGATCACAAACCCGGAAGAATCACTGGTGTATCCGTGTATAAAATCCCTTCCGTCTACAAATTGCCAACCGATGGTTTTTCCGAATTCCTGTGTGACATTCAGGGTAGCAAAATTTTTATTCATCATCGGGTCCTTGCTCTTCCAATCGAAACCGCCATTTTCAGACCATATCCCGGTAACCGGACCAATCGATTCCGCGGTCTCCACGACTACCCCGGTGCGCTTCAGCTGAGCTTTGAGCAAATCGTATTTACCATAAAAATCTGCAGTGGTCATGGGGAT
>DATHGW010000718.1:0-9442 GCA_035317445.1 Puia sp. | reverse complement strand
GAAAGATCCGGATCCTGGCCGCTGCCGGACGCAGTGACCAGTTCGGCCGGAATATCTTCGTTTCTTATTCCCCGGTTATGTGCAAGCAGGGTATCGATCCTTGATTGCACATCTTTTAAATAATCAGGGTTGGTTGGACCTTTATTGCTGCCACCACTTCCTGCCGCATTGTATGCGACGGCCGATGGCCTGCTGCAGAAATATTTGTCGTCGGTAAAGGACTGGCCTATCAGGGTATATCCCACGACCCTGCCCTTGACCGATATCGTTTCTCCCTCCCCTTTGGCAGGCGCCGCCTGGGCAATGAGCCAAATAAATAATGTGTATACGGCGCAAAAGAAGACCAAACAAAACAGGGTGATTCTCAGGGCCGGTAAAATATGTTGTTTCATATACTAAAAGTTAAACTTGAATAATAGGATCATTCTTTTTCAAAACCAAACAGAGACCAATAAATCAATGAGCTTAATTCCAATGAATGGAATGATAATGCCACCCAGTCCGTAGATCAACAGGTTTCTTCTCAACAAGGCACTCGCCCCGATCGGTTTGTATGCAACCCCTCTCAGGGCCAGGGGAATTAGCAACGGTATAATGATGGCATTGAATATGACTGCGGAAAGAATAGCGCTTTCAGGACTGTGTAAATTCATGATATTGAGCGCCTGTAATCCCGGAATCGATACAATAAACAATGCAGGAACAATGGCAAAATATTTAGCGACATCATTGGCAATGGAAAAGGTGGTGAGTGTTCCGCGGGTCATCAGCAGTTGCTTACCAATTTCCACAATTTCGATGAGTTTGGTTGGGTCGTTGTCGAGGTCAACCATATTGCCTGCTTCTTTTGCAGCCTGCGTTCCACTGTTCATGGCCACACCAACATCAGCCTGAGCCAAGGCAGGTGCGTCGTTTGTACCATCACCCATCATCGCGACCAGTTTACCACCATGCTGTTCTTTTTTGATATAATTCATTTTGTCTTCTGGTTTTGCCTCGGCAATGAAGTCATCCACGCCCGCTTTTTCTGCAATAAATTTTGCGGTTAACGGGTTGTCGCCGGTAACCATGACCGTCTTCACGCCCATTTTCCGTAAACGCGCGAATCTTTCCTGGATTCCCGGTTTGATAATGTCCTGCAATTCGATCACGCCCATCACTTTTTCATTGAGGCTAACGACTAATGGTGTTCCGCCATTTTTTGCAATCACTTTCACCTGTTCATCTGTTTCTGGCGGAAATCCATTGCCTGCTTTTAAAACCAGGTTCCTGATCGCGTCTGATGCTCCTTTACGAATTTTCACGCCATCGGGCATATTAACGCCACTGCTTCTTGTTTCGGCACTGAAGGCGATGAATTTTAAATCCTGAGGCTGTAGTATGGGCAGCTTGATGCCCTTTGCCAACGCCAATTCAACAATGGATTTTCCTTCGGGTGTTTCATCGGCTACAGATGCCAGGGCGCATGCTTCAATAAATGCAGCAGCATCAATTCTGTCGGCCGGCCAAAAATTAGTCGCCTTCCTGTTGCCAATGGTTATTGTCCCGGTTTTATCGAGTAACAGGGTATCCAGGTCGCCTGCTGTTTCTACTGCCTTGCCACTTTTTGTGATCACATTGGCACGAAGCGCCCTGTCCATCCCGGCGATTCCGATTGCGCTGAGCAAACCACCGATTGTAGTGGGTATCAAACAAACAAAAAGTGAAATGAAGGCTGCGATATTGATGGGCGTACTGGCATAGTCCCCAAAAGGTTTCAGCGTAACGCATACAATTACGAATATGATCGTGAATCCGGCCAGCAAGATGGTCAGTGCGATCTCATTGGGTGTTTTCTGACGGGAAGCGCCTTCCACCAAAGCGATCATCTTATCGAGAAAACTTTCGCCGGGTTCTGTGGTCACACGCACTTTTATCTTATCGCTCAGCACTTTGGTTCCACCGGTTACCGAAGACTTATCGCCACCGGATTCCCTGATCACTGGTGCGCTTTCGCCCGTAATCGCGCTTTCATCAATAGTGGCAATGCCCTCGATGATCTCCCCATCCATCGGAATGGTGTCACCTGTTTCGCAAATGAATACGTCTCCTTTCCGCAACTGAGAAGATGGAACCAGCTTTATTTCGTCGACGTAAATTTCTCCAACAGGGAATACTTTTTTTGCCGGAGTGTCTTCTCTTGTTTTGCGCAGGCTGTTGGCCTGTGCCTTGCCCCTTGCCTCCGCAATAGCTTCTGCAAAATTCGCAAAGAGTAGGGTGAGCAGGAGGATGGCAAAAATCAAAATATTATATACAAGACTACCCTGTGATTTTTCTCCGTTCAGGATCCAAATACAGACGGCCAGCATAATTCCCGTTCCCACTTCCACGGTAAACATGACGGGGTTGCGGAACATGATGCGCGGGTTCAGTTTGACAAAAGATTGTTTTAAAGCTTCTTTTACCAATGCCGGTTCAAATAATCTGTTTGTTCTTCTATGTACTGACATGCGAATAGTGTTTTATTTTAATCCAAAAAATTCTGATATGGGCCCCAGTGCAAGCGCCGGGAAGAAAGAAAGGGCGGCAACGATAAAGATGGTCGCCAATACCATAATGCCAAATGTGCTTGTATCTGTCTTTAGTGTACCTGCACTCTCAGGAACATATTTCTTTTTTGCAAGTATGCCGGCAATCGCTATCGGTCCGATGATGGGCAGGAAACGCGCCAGGATCATGACCAGTCCGCAGGTGATGTTCCAGAACGGAACTCCATCACCCAATCCTTCAAAGCCGCTGCCATTGTTTGCAGATGAAGACGTGTATTCATACAGCATTTCTGAGAATCCATGATTACCTGGATTATTCAGCCATCCGGCATAGGTCTTCGGATCATGCGCAAACAAATGAGATGACAATGCTGTAAAAGCTAAGATCAGGAAAGTGTGCAACAAGGCGATGATGGTAGCAATCTTCATTTCTTTTGCTTCGATCTTCTTGCCCAGGAACTCGGGCGTTCTGCCAACCATCAGTCCGCTGATGAATACTGCAATGATCATGAAAATATAGAAGTTCAGAAAACCGACGCCGACGCCGCCATAGAATGAATTGATCATCATACCCATCATCGCAAACATGCCGGTTAGCGGAGTAAAACTATCGTGCATGGCGTTTACGGATCCATTGGACGTCACCGTAGTGGTTATTCCCCAATAGGCGGATGCCGCAGGCCCAAAACGCACTTCTTTTCCCTCCATGCTCCCCAGGTTCTGTGTGATGCCCATGTGGGCGATCGCCGGATTGCCTTTCATCTCAAAATAAATGGAGGGTATCACAAATAATAAAAACCCGATGGTCATCACGGCAAAAATGATCCATGATAATTTTCTCCTTTTCAACATATGGCCTAATGCAAAAACCATCGCGATAGGGATCAATATGATGCAGATATTTTCTATCATATTGGTGAAGTAATTGGGATTTTCAAACGGTACCGCGGAATTCGCTCCAAAAAATCCGCCTCCATTAGTCCCCAATTGTTTGATGGCCACCATGGCTGCGGCCGGGCCGCGACTCACATGCACCGTATCCCCCTGGAGAGATATAAACTGATCCTTTCCCTTGAAGGTCATTGGGGTGCCATTAAAGGCGAGAATGATAGCCACAACTATGGAAAGGGGTAATAATATTCTTGTGCACGACTTTACGAAATAATTGTAAAAATTACCCAGCTTCTCAGTAGTTCTTTCCTTCATGGCATTGAAGACGATGGCACAGGCGGCCATTCCTGCGCCGGCACTGATAAACTGAAATAACATCAGCACCAACTGGCCAAGGTAGGATACGCCCGATTCACCTGAATAATGCTGCAGGTTCGTATTGGATATAAAACTTATTCCGGTATTGAATGCCAAATCGGCCGACATGGAAGGATTACCATCCGGGTTAAGCGGCAGCCAGCTCATGTTCATTAAAACGAACATGGAAAACAAAAACCACACGAGGTTAACGGTAAGCAGTGCAATTAAATGCTGTTTCCAGTTCATTTCTTTTTCCGGCCTGATGCCGCCGATTTTGAAGAATAATTTATCGAGCGGGTTAAAAACGGAGTCCAGCCAGGAGCGGTCCCCGTTGTACACCTTAGCCATGTATTTCCCTAAAGGAATGGCCAGTAAAACCATGATGGCATACATGGCTACTACACCTAAAATTTCTGTATTCATTGTAATGTTTGTTTTTGCCCAAGCACAACGCCAGGCGTTGAATGGATCTTAGAATTTTTCGGGTTTTACCAGTACATAGCACAGGTAAATAAAAACCAAAATGGAAATAATGAATAGTAGTGTCATGTTCTAAATTTTATCAAAGAAATCAATTGATCTGAAGAATATCCAGAAGCAAATGAGCCCGGCGATGAATAAGATGATGGTGAGCATTTTTTTATCCTGAACCCAGCCAACGGCATGCCATGGGCGGTGCGTGCCCGGGTAGTTCCATTTAAACCTTTATCTGTAAAGCATTTCTGGAGGATTGAGAAAAGAAATGAAGGAAGAAGATGGAGATGCTGACCTTTCCATTATGAAAATTCCCTTTTCAAATTGGCATGATGCACTTGTTGAGTCGGGAGTCTTGTCATTCCGAGCGGAGCGAGGAATCAGTCATACGACGGCTCACCGCAGTTGCTGATTCCTCGCTCCGCTCGGAATGACAACCCTTTGGACTCCTGACTCCCGACTCACATAATGTTAAGCCTGATTCCAAACGATCCCATATTCCTCCATTTTCCTATACAGGGTGGTAAGGCCGATATTCAGCAATTTTGCAGTTTCTGTCTTGTTGCCTCTGGCGTGGTTGAGCACACGCTGGATATGTAATTTTTCCATACTGGCCAGGTCGAAGGCAGACATGGTGCCTTTTATTTTGTGATTGGCAACCTGTAAATCCAGGGGCAGCTGATCGATGGTTAATGTGGGGCCATTGGCCAGGATGACGGCCCTTTCCATAATGTTTTTAAGTTCCCTGATATTCCCTTTCCAGTCATGCTGAAGCAGGTGATCCATAAATTCTTTGTTCATATCCGTCACCCGTTGGTTGGCCTTTTGCGTAAAACGCTCCATAAAAAATTTCGCCAATAAGGGGATGTCTTTTTTCCGGTCTCTTAGTGCCGGCAGACGGATCGTAAAAACGTTCAGGCGATAAAAAAGGTCCTGCCGGAATTTCCCATTTGCAGTGTCTTCGTCCAGGTCGCGATTGGTTGCGGTGATGATCCGCACATTTACCTTTGTCGGCCTGGTATCTCCGACCCTAATGAATTCCTGGGTTTCGAGTACCCGTAACAGTTTGGCCTGAAGATCAACATGCATCTCGCCGATTTCGTCAAGAAAGAGCGTGCCCTCATTGGCTTCTTCGATCAGGCCTCTCTTGTCTTTTATGGCGTTGGTAAAAGCTCCGGCTACATGGCCGAAGAGTTCACTTTCGAGCAATTCCCTATTGAAAGCGCTGCAGTTGAGCGCTACGAATGCATTCATGGCCCGTTTGCTGGCCTGGTGGATCGCCTGTGCAAATACCTCCTTGCCTGTGCCGGTCTCACCTAAGAGCATGACCGTTGTATCCGTGGGGGCGACTTTTTTGGCCAGCCCGATGGCGTCCTGGATCAATGGAGCATTTCCCAAAATATTTTCGAATCCCAATTGCAGGCCAACCTGTTTTTGCAAACGGTCAATCCTGTTATGCAGATCGATCTTTTCCACCGCCCGGTTCAGTAAGGGTATGATTTTGTCATTGTCATCTCCTTTTATGATATAGTCTAATGCTCCTTTTTTCATGGCTTGCACTCCATCGGCAATATTTCCGTATGCGGTGAGCAAAATGATCTCGACCGAAGGATATTTTTCTTTTACGGTTGCAGTAAAATCAACGCCATTCCCGTCGGGAAGTTTTACATCGCAGAGAAGAATATCTATGGTCTCTTTTTCGAGTAACCTGCTGGCCGTTTTCACATTACCTGCTTCAAAAACAGTAAAGCCTTCCAGGCTGATGATCCTTTTTAAAAGCTGGCGTAATTTTTCTTCATCATCTACCAGGAGTACTGAAGCCATGCGGTGATTTTGTGGCAAAGCTATTGAAGAATGAGAAATAAGAAAGTGTTCGTTAGCCGGGTAATAAAAATCCGAGGGTGAAACTGGATTTGACACCGGAAAGCAGCGCATGCAGCATGTAGTGAGAAAAAAAACGATTGGGGTCCCGCTGGTAATCGACTTTGCCGGTTCGCTTTTCGACGGGCATGGATTTGTCCTTATTTTTTCGAATAATAAGATGCTGAAGCACGAAGGATTTGAACCAATCCGCTTTATCCCCCTTTTTTTGATCTTTTTTTAATTTATCAATGACCAGGTCATGATATTCTCCAATGATCTGACCGGTGGCCTTCGTCGAATCCATGGAAAACTGAAAGGATAACAGGTTCAGCAGTCCCGATCTGATGTGAAATCTGCCCAGGTTTTCCGCGGAAGGGTTCAGACTGACCAGGTTTAAATTATGGAAGGCGCCTTTTACCTCGTAAGGGTCTCCCGTTTTGAATGGAAGGTGAATGGATGCATCGACATCACCGGCACCCATGATCGAACCCGAAACGAGCATGTTGATATGATCTTCTTTGGATCTGGGATGATTGGCAAAGGGAGTGAGCAGCATCTTCAGTTTTTCGATCTTCAGTGTGCCGCTCTCTATGCCATCTTTTGGAAATTCTTCATAAACCACCAGCACAGGACCGATACTCAATTGACCCACCCGCACGTCGATGGGTATTTTGCTGAGGTATTCTGATGGCAAGGGTTTTCTTTCCGGTTTCATGGGAATCCGGCGATCCCGGAAAACAAAGGCCCTGCCGTCTTTCACCGTGATCTTTTCTGCAACCAGTTTCTTGTCGAACAACTGCATAATATCCGGATGAATACATTCGATTGAGCGGATACTCATGTCAATGCGGTCGGCCTGGTAGCCAACCTTGGGGCCAAATTCCAATTTGCCAAAATGCGGAACGATTTGCAGTGAGTCCAGGCGCAACAGTTCATCCTGGCTATTCAGCGAAAAACTTTTTATCAATAAGGTATGATAGGATTTGGCCAATACATACCGCAGGTTTTTTGCATGGCATTCAATGCCCGCAACATGCATCTGATCTTTCTCGTTCCCGGCGGAATCATTCATGACGATATCGTGCAGGGTCAGATCGCCGGTCAGCAATGGACTGCCCGATCCTTTTGCGTTGAGCCAGACGGTGGCTTCCTTAATTTCAAATTGTTGAATGATCATTTCTTTAAAAGGTAGTTGGATCTTTTGATGTTTATTTTTTGCATCGTCTTCCTGGTCCAGCAAAAATTTATCCAGTCTGACCTGGCCCTTGTCAAGCAATATTTTTCTGATCCGCAATTTCTTGTTGATGATAAATTGAAAGAGCTCAACTCCATCTACAGACAGTTCGTCGAATTGCATTGAATGTGTATTGGTGGTATGGCTGCTGTCGGGTTGAATGATGATACTAACCTGATGGAATGTAAAGGAGGAAGCAAGAATATGTGTTTGAATGGATGAAAAATCAACCTGCACCATGGGAGCCAATTCCTTCAGTTTCTCCCTGATCTTTTTTGGCAGGATGGAATTGATCCAGATCGCAGCAGCAACAATGCCTGCGATGAAGATTGAACAAATAATGACAAACCATTTAAGCCAGCGCCTTTTTTTCCACATCAGCGTGTATTAATATTGGTGAGACGGTAAATGCAGGGTATGGGTTGCCTTATTTCTGATAATCCATCTTCCCCCTAACCACCTCCGCCGCCTCTGCACCCGCCCATTTTCTACAGAGAAAAAGTCCCAGGTCAATGGATGCCGTAACGGCGCCGGCCGTGATGGTATTACCGTCTTCCACGATCCGCTCTTTGATGACGGTCTTGCAATAGGGTTTCAGCGCCTCGTATTCGGCGAAATTCGTAGTCGCCCGCTTATCTTTCAAAAAGCCGGCCGCGCCCAGTATAAGACTGCCCGTGCAAATAGAGATCTTGTAGGCCTGGTTTCCGGCTGTCCGGATCCATTCAATGAATTCGGGGTTAAATTGCAATTGCCGCGTTCCATGACCACCGGGCACAATGATGGCATCATAGCCTGACAACGGTCGCTGAACTTTCGTTGGGATCATGCCGAGCCCGGAAGGATCATGGCATGTCGCGGTCAGGGAGCAAAAA
Source organism: Puia sp. (assembly GCA_035317445.1). GTDB lineage: Bacteria > Bacteroidota > Bacteroidia > Chitinophagales > Chitinophagaceae > Puia. Next base: position 1,220 of record DATHGW010000718.1, on the reverse strand, counting down.
TCCCATTCCAGGTCCGGAAGATAATTCAGTGATCTGAGTCTCCCAAGTGGATCATAGATGCCGATCAGGTCGAGCCAGGTAATGCCATCAAAAATGATGTAAGCGAGTTTCATATACTGACCATTGAGAAAAACCTCCGGCGAATATACTCCATCGGTTATGATTCTCCTTATCCGCAGATATCCTTAATGGAAAGAATGTAATTTTGCCCCCACAGCATCGAAAAAGCTTCAGCATGAATGAACCGCTTCAGCAATTGGCCCGGGAATTGGAAGGAGAATACTATGACGACGAAACGACGAGGATTTTATACGCAACCGATGCCTCTGCTTACCGTGAAAAACCACTCGCGGTAACGGTACCCAAATCGGTCGGGGACCTGAAAAAACTGATCCGGTTTGCGCGGGAACAAAAGACTTCGCTTATCCCCCGCGCGGCCGGAACGTCTCTTGCAGGACAGGTGGTTGGTCAGGGGATCATTGTGGATGTATCGAAATATTTCACGCAGATCCTCGAGTTGAATGTAGCCGGGAAATGGGTTCGGGTACAGCCCGGCGTTATAAGAGACGATTTAAACGTTTTCCTCAAACCATACGGATTGTTCTTCGGACCGGAAACCTCCACAGCTAACCGGGCGATGATCGGTGGCATGGTCGGTAATAACTCCTGCGGTTCCAATTCTGTTGTTTATCGCAGCACACGGGAACACCTGCTTGAAATAAAAGCTTTGCTCAGCGATGGCTCGGAAGCCGTTTTTCAATCATTGGGTATTGACGATTTTCATGCGAAGTGTGAAGGGGATGGGTTGGAGGCACAAATCTATAAAGAGCTTCGCAGCCTGTTAAGCGACAACCGCAACCAGGAAGAAATCAGGAAGGAGTTCCCTAAGAAAAGCATTGAAAGACGGAATACCGGTTACGCGTTGGATATGCTCGTTGAAATGGCTCCATTCACAGCGGGGGGACCGGATTTCAATTTCTGTAAACTGCTTGCGGGATCGGAAGGCACGCTGGCGCTGATCACGGAAATCAAACTCAACCTGGTAGACCTGCCGCCAAAAGAGACCGGGCTGCTGTGTGTGCACTTTAATACCATCGATGAATCGCTGCGGGCCAACCTGATCGCCTTGTCTTTTCATCCGAGCGCCAGTGAACTGATCGATCATTATATCCTGGAATGCACCAAGGGCAATATCGAACAAAGTAAAAACCGTTTTTTTG
>DATHGW010000717.1:0-2580 GCA_035317445.1 Puia sp. | reverse complement strand
ATTCAGGGGTGATTGGCCCAATGCACTTTCGAAAGCATTGGAAGTCGTTAACAGCGGGGGCTATACGCTGGTTGATGCTGCCAATTTCAATACCTACTGGAGTAATCCTTTCCCCGTCAGCAACCGGCTTGAAACCATTTTTGAGGTTGAATTTGACAATATAGGCAATAATGGCGTCGACAACCTGAGTAATTTTTATGATCAATCCGGGTATGGAGATGCACTGGCCACTGATGACCTGTTCTCCCAATACAGCGGCTCGGATATCCGCTCGTCGCTGATCGTTCCCGGTTCCCGCGCAGGCCGGCCTGTGCTCATCGTAAACAAATATTCCAATACGAACAATCCCAATGGAAAAGACAATACCAAGGTCATTCGCTATGCTGAAGTCTTATTGATTCTTGCTGAAGCCTATAACCGGACGAATGATGATGCTTCGGCACGCGATGTACTCAATGAATTGGCCCAGACCCGCGATCCTTCATTCCCGGGGTATGCGTCGTCGGGCCAGGCACTCCTGGACGATATTTATAGCGAACGCCGCAAGGAACTGGCGTTTGAGGGGCACCGTTATTGGGACCTGGTAAGGCTCAACCGCGATGTTGTCAGGGATAATAGCACGGGCAACTATGCCAGTTTTGTTCCGTTAACACTCGCCGCATCCAGTACCAAAAGAATATGGCCGATTCCCCAGGCCGAACTGAATGCGAATAAGGCGGTTGTGCAGAACCCGGGGTATTGAGGATATGGGCTAATCAAAAAAATGCTAAGTTTATACCACAACAAACTTAGCATGTCCACCTTCCATCAAATCCTTGAACATAAAATTGTCGCCATCATTCGCGGGGCCGACCCGGGAGACGTTTTAAAAATCATTCAGGCATTGTTTGATGGCGGGATCAGGATCGTAGAAATCACCCTCAATTCTCCGCATGCCCTGCATCTCATTGAAGCGGCAACGAACAGCTTTGGCGACAGGATGATCATCGGTGCAGGAACGGTGTTAAATGCCGCTGCTGCAAAAGCATCTGTCGAGAAAGGCGCCCGGTTCATCATCTCGCCAAATCTTGATATTCCCACTATCGAAGCAACAAGACAGGGCGGAGCGGTCAGTATTCCCGGCGCATTCACTCCCACAGAAATTGTCAACGCCTATCAACACGGAGGAGAGATCATCAAGGTTTTCCCGGCGATCCTGGGTGCAGGATATTTCTCAGACCTGCGCGGTCCGCTGCCACAAATACCCCTGATGCCCACGGGTGGCATTAACCTGGACAATATCAAAGCATTTCATCAGGCTGGCGCTGCCGCGTTTGGTATTGGCAGTTCGTTGGTGAATTCAAAAGAAAAAATGACAGATGAACGATTGGACCGCCTGGTACAAAAAGCCCGGGATTTTACCAGCGCCATTTCGCAAGCCGTCAGCATCTAATTCAATTCCATGGAGAAATTTTTAAGTTGCGATTGGGGAAGTTCAATGTTCAGGCTAAAATTGGTTGCTTCCGACGGTTTCATTATGCTTGCCGAAGAAAAGACCAGCCAGGGGATCAGCAACACTTACCAGGACTGGAAACAAACAGATGCAAATGAAAAAGATCGAAGCGATTTTTATTTGAACATCATCCGGGAAAAGATCCGGATGATTGAGAACAGGACAAATGCATCATTAGATGGAGTTCCGCTGATCATGTCCGGTATGGCTTCCTCATCCATCGGCATGATGGAAATCCGGTATAAGACATTGCCTGTTTTATTGGATGGATCTGACCTGGAAACGAAAATCATCCCGGCAAGCGATCATTTTCGTCACGATATTTGTCTGATATCAGGCGCAAGAACAGCTGATGATGCGATGAGAGGAGAGGAGACTAAGTTGATCGGATGTGTAAATGAAATTGGTCTTTCCCGTGAAGAGGCCGTGTTTATTTTCCCCGGCACACATTCCAAGCATCTTTACGTTAAAGAAGGCAAACTCGTTGATATTCGTACATACATGACCGGCGAATGCTTTGCATTGTTGTCGGGCCAAAGCATTTTGGCCAACGCTGTGGAAAAGACAAGCTGGCCCGGAACGAATGAATATAAATCCGGTTTCGTGGAGGGAATAAAAGCCGGTGCATCAGTCAACCTGCTTCATGGAGCCTTTCTCACCAGGACCAATGATTTATTCGGCAAATTCAGTAAGGCAGCCAACTACTATTATCTCAGTGGCCTGCTGATTGCCAGTGAACTCAAAGAATGGATGCACAGTGGATCTGTAGCGCTGATCCTGGTGAGCGATGTACATCTGGGGCCGCTGTATACTTTTGCCTGCAGGATACTTGGAATCGGCAAATCAGCCCATGCAGGTCCATGGCTGGATGCAGATCAGGCGCTGGTGAAAGGCCAGTTTGCTATCTATAAACAACATCGATGACCAGCTGTTGTTGGTCATTTTAGCACTAAATTGTCGTATGATCAGGTTCATTTTTCTCATCAGCGGTTTGACTTTTTCAGCCTTTGCAAGCCACGCAGCTTCTTCCCTTCAGCCCGACCGGCTGACCTGTGAAAATAACGAGTACCCATTAGGGTTAGATATAA
>DATHGW010000716.1:0-3341 GCA_035317445.1 Puia sp. | reverse complement strand
CATACACAATAGACTCGACAGTTCCGGCAATCCGGACCGGCGGAGCGTATCGTGCATCTACTTTTGCACCTGCCTCGCCGTCCACCTGGCCGTTGATGCCTGCGGTTATCGCTTTTGCAACAAGTTCCGGTCCCGGAATGGATGCATAGATCAATGAAGGACCGTTCGTGGTTTTGAATTCGGGGCGGGAAAGGATCTGTGTCAATGTCCAGGTGACATCACCTGCACCTCCTGCCGTCGGATTGTCTCCCATATCGCTGATGAAGAACGGATGTTTATGGCTCGCCAATGCACTGTCAAAACATTGGTCCAGCGTTGCTGTCGGTGCTACAAAAGCAAAGGCGGACCGGGCATCCCAAAAACGATGTGCGAGTTGTTCTGCCGTTTGCATTACTTTTTGTTTATCATCACCGGTAACCATCACGACGGCATGGTTACGCGGTTCATCGGCCCAGGCGTAGCCGATCCAGATAGCGGCGTCAATGATTCCCGGTTGGGCAGCAGCAGGCGCCACCGCTTTATAGATGCCCTTTCCGGGTTCAATTCTTGTGCTGGTCTTTTCGCCGGGCAACAGTACGGGTATTGCGATATATGCTTTGAAGGCAGGTTTTCCCTTCCCGTTTTTTATGCGGTCGATCAGGTTCTGTGCGGCACGTTGCCTTGTTTCCATGGCATCTTCGTGTGGTGCCATCCGGTAGCAGGTGATGAGATCCGTATTTTCCGCCAGGCGCCAGGAAACATTCCCATGCAGGTCCATGGAAGTGGAAATAATCGTCGCCTTTCCAACCACCTTACGGATCCTGGCAATAAAATCTCCTTCCGGATCATCCAGTCCAACCACACTCATGGCGCCATGAATGTCGAAATACAGGCCATCGTATGGTCCGTTCTTTCTGAGTGAATCAAGCGTTTTGCCGACCAGCGATTCGTATGCAGCACGCGTCACCGCGCCTCCGGGCAGGGCATGACCCTCCAGGGCAGGAATCCAGATTGCCTGTTTTCGAAGCGGCGAGTCAACCGATAAAAAAGGATACAGGGAGAAAACATCAGCCCCGTATTTTGCGTGAAAGGCTTCTTCATCAGTCAATGCCGGAGAAAAAGTACTCGACTCTATTCCCAGGCCGGCTATTGCAATGCGGGGAAGCGGCTTGGCTTCCGGATTCGCAAAAATGCTGTTGGGACCGGCGGGTCTCGTCGCGGGAAATCCTGCCATTAAACCAAACGAAATAAGGAGAAGCAAAAAACGGCTCATATTAAAGTGATCATTAAAGGTTAAAAGCAATTGGCGCAATTCAATTTAAGATTTTAATGTGAAGGCTGCCGAAGTAAAAATTTGGTAACTTGGTACAGAAACCCCTTTTATGTCTGTCAACCCCTTTACACTATATCTCCTTGCTTTGCTCGGAATAGCAGGGCTTACCAACGCACAAAAAAACATTGTAATCAGTGACAGCCTCACTGCCCAGGCTGAAAAGCTAAATGTAAAGATGGGAGGACAGGGCCTGGGCAAGATGTGGAAGATGAGTTTTGGTGAATATGCTGTTGTTTCCAGCAAGTCTGGTTGGACAACGAGCAGTTCCACCGGGAATTTTTTTAATACCAAAACAGAAAGTAAAACCGCGCAGAAATTTTCTTTTGTGTTAACCAATCAACTGGCTGATTCAGCCAGAGTAAATGCAGCAAACAATATTTTGGTTCAGTCCCTTCAACAAATTGAATTGCTTCCTCATTTTTCCTGGGGGAATAATGAACAGGTAAACGAGTCCAGGAATTTCACCGCTTTTATTACCGTCAACAGAGATACCAGCGAAACATGGGCCTTGTTGCTGCATGTAGCCAAAGGTCAGGACAGCCTTGGGAATTACGACGCTTTTCTAACGAATGGAGAAAGAAGGATTTTTATTGTTCCTTCCAGCTCCGATAAAAACGCTTCCAATGCTTCCAGCCCTTTTTCACTGAGCGCAGCAGGCTATATCTTTATTGAAAACGGACAATCGCTTGCTGCGCTTCAATATCGTGGGAGTGGCGCATTGGGAATGAATAAGAATATTGTGTGGATGCCCAGGAGTTTCGAGGCAAGAATGAAACTCGTGTTGGCGGCGACAATGACCGCAATCATGCAATTAAAGATGACTGAGTTAACAAATTGAAGAAGATCAATCAGAGACCAAAAAACTTTTCACTTTGGAAAACCCCGCCGAAGTAAATCTCGCGTAATAAACGCCCGGCTGAAGAACCTGCAGGAAGTTGATGTTAAATTCCGGGAGAACCGATTCAAATCGGGAGACCAGTTTCCCGAAGCGATCAAAAATCACTATCGAATACGCTTCAGTCGATTTAAGATGGATCCTGCCATGAAGCGATCTTCCATTAGAAGGATTGGGATAGATACTTAATCCGGTCAAATCCTCATCGCAGGGATTGACACGGACGATGTTGAAATATTTGAGTTTGCCATCCAGGTCAGCCTGCTTTAAACGGAAATAGGAGGTTGCATCTGTTGTTTGATCTGTCGTAAATGAATAGGTTTGATTTACGGACGAATTGCCCACTCCCTTAACTGTTCCAATAGGGTTCCAGTGCTCGCCGTCTGCGCTTCGTTCGATGCTAAAATAATCATTGTTCGATTCCGATGCGGTGATCCACGTCAAGTTAATCTGGCCATGGTTACATTGTGCGGTAAAAGACAAAAGCTCAATAGGCAAAATGTGTAGGCTGCTGGTAGAAATGAAAGTAGCCATTTGGGCGACCCAATTTCCAGAAGCACTGGTAAACGCAGCGTTGTATGAACCAATGGCAGCCGCATTTTTGTCTTCTACGATGTTGCTATTAGCTGTTGAGCGACTGGTAAATCCTCCGCCAACGGTTAGCACGCCCGAGGCGCCTATGCTTGCACCATAAATCAATTCATTGGTATATGTTGTGGTTTTGGCTCCGCTGCTGACGGCAGCGGAATTGCCTGTGGCAACAGCGTTCTGCTCGAGGGGATTCGCCGTAACAATACCTGAATATTCGCTGATATAAATTTGTGAAAAACTGATGGGGGCGCCTGAAAGATGACCGGTGACCGTTATGGCTGCACCACCGCCTGTTATGTTATACGCGTACCATAGTTCCGCTCGGTAATTAGGACCGTTCCAGTTCGTCGGTCCGTTTATTCTTGTATAACTATTTCCTTTATTGTCTGTCACAGACGTAATGCTCCGGGTTTGTCCATCCCAATCCAGATGAACGACGATTAAATTTCCGGTGGTACTTGAAGCTGTAAAGGCCTTGGCAATGTTTGCTGCGGTGCTGGTCTGAAACAGGGTCGTGGTTTGTACATGTGTTTGTCCGATGCT
>DATHGW010000715.1:0-4423 GCA_035317445.1 Puia sp. | reverse complement strand
TCGGTAGCCCCGCAGGCAGTGAACCCCTGATTGTCGTCGATGGCATACCCATCCTGTTCGACACGAATTCGGTAGATAACCTCCAGGAACATAGCCATGTCATGGCTTACCTGAGCTCAATCAGCCCAAGTACGGTTGATTTTATTGAAATTCTTGCGGGACCCGAAGCTTCCATTTACGGCTCCAGGGGAGCCAACGGAGTTATTTCAATCAACACGAGTCCCCTGGTAAGAAACGATGATGAGTACACCTTACGAGGGCTTAAAAAAATATACACTTCAGGATTTGCGCAACCGGCTTATTTTACCATTCCGGATTATTCCAATAAGGATATGAAGAAATCGACGTATCCAGACCAGCGATCAACTGTTTACTGGAATCCAAATTTATTGACAGATGAAAACGGCAAGGCCTCTGGTGAGTTTTATACTGCAGATCCGCCGACAACCTATACTTGCACGGTCACGGGCATAACTGAGCATGGGGGTGTGATATTCAAGCAGATAAAGATCGAAAGGAAATAAGTCCAAAAAAGGAGCAAAAACAGACCTTGTACAGAGCCGTTTCGGGATTTGCCTACGTTCTATCTGCGTTCTATCTGCTTCTATCTGCACTTGATCCGAACTGATCCCTGTCGTACTATTTACTTCAAATAAAAGATTAGATTGTCTCCCCTTCGAGATCATAATCATAGGCTTTAGTGATTTGTACATTTACAAATTCGCCAACGGTGAGTTTCTGATCGGATTGTATAATGACTTCATTATCCACCTCAACCGAATCAAATTCAGTGCGCCCCAGCCATCGGCCCGCCTCTTTTTTATCAACCAGGGTTTTGAAGGTCCTGCCTATTTTTTCCTGGTTCTTTTCATAAGAAATTTCCTGCTGCACTTCCATAATTTCCTTTGCGCGATTTTCTTTTTCATCAGCGGGAACATCATCTTCCAATGCGTACGCGCCGGTGCCCTCTTCATGCGAGTAAGTGAAAATGCCTACCCTGTCGAACCGGTGTTCCCGCAAAAACCCTTTCAGTATTTCGACATCTTCCTGTTTTTCACCCGGAAAACCCGCGATCAGGGTTGTACGAAGACAGATACCGGGGACTTTTTCCCTGATGGCATGGATGAGGTCCGTCATTTCCGCAAGAGTAATCTGCCTGCGCATCGCACTCAGCATGTTGTCACTGGCATGTTGCAGGGGGATATCCAGGTAATTGCAGATATTTTCACGCTCCCGCATGACGTCCAGGATCTCAAGAGGAAATTTCGAAGGATAAGCGTAATGCAGCCTGATCCATTCCAACCCTTTTACATCTGCGAGCCGGTGCAACAATTCAGGCAGCATCCTTTTTTTGTATATATCCAACCCATAATAAGTCAGTTCCTGCGCAATCAGCATGACTTCCTTTACGCCCATCTGCACCAGGCGTTCGGCCTCCCGCACCAATTCCTCCATTGGTTTGCTCAGGTGCTGCCCCCTCATAAGGGGAATGGCACAAAAAGCACAGGTTCGGTTACAACCCTCGGAGATCTTCAGATATGCATAGTGCTTAGGCGTGGCCAGCAGCCGCTCGCCCAATAGTTCGGATTTATAGTCGGCTTCAAATTGCCTGAGCATCTGTGGAAGTTCCATCGTGCCGAACCAGGCGTCGACTTCTGGAATTTCTTTCTCGAGGTCATCGCGGTAGCGCTGGCTCAAACAACCCGTCACATAGACCTTATCCAATTTACCCCTGCGTTTGAGTTCGACCTGGCTGATGATGGTGTTGACAGACTCTTCTTTTGCCTTATCGATGAAGCCGCAGGTATTGACCACAACGATGTTATGGTCCCGCTTCTTGTTCTCATGAACGACGTCAATATCATTGGCTCTCAGTTGTCCGCTCAGTACTTCACTATCCACCATGTTTTTGCTGCAACCCAGTGTGATGATATTGACTTTATTTTTTTTTATTGTTTTCGTCTTCATGCCGAGCGGTGATCATTTTTTTCAAGACTAAAAAGACTATCCACAAATTCGTGTTTGTCGAACAGCAGCAGGTCATCCAGCTTTTCCCCCACCCCGATAAATTTTACCGGTATTTTGAGTTGATCGGCGATGGCCAGCACCACCCCGCCCTTGGCCGTGCCATCGAGTTTCGTAATCGCTAAAGCCGTGACTTCGGTGGCAGCAGTGAACTGTTTAGCCTGTTCCAGGGCGTTCTGGCCGGTTGAGCCATCCAGCACCAGCAAAACTTCGTGCGGGGCAGCCGGGAGTATTTTCTTGATGACCCTTTTTATTTTCCCCAGCTCCTCCATCAAAAAAGTTTTATTGTGCAACCTGCCGGCCGTATCAATGATCACGATATCCGAGTTTCTGGCAAGGCCGCTTTGAACGGTATCAAATGCAACGGCGCCCGGATCAGAACCCATTTCCTGTTTTACAATGGGTACGCCGATGCGTTCGCTCCAGATCGTGAGTTGTTCCACGGCCGCGGCGCGAAAAGTATCCGCGGCGCCAAGCAACACAGACCTTCCTGCTTTCTTGAAATGGTGAGCCAGCTTTCCGATCGTGGTTGTTTTACCGACACCGTTTACGCCAACGACCAGGATCACATAGGGCCTCGCCGTGCCGGGAATTTCGAAATTACGATAAGATTGTTCAGGACTATCCAGCAACATCTCTTCAATCTCCTGTTGCAGGATGGAATTGAGTTCAGCGGTATTCAGGTATTTATCCCTGGCAACCCTTTTTTCAATGCGGCGAATGATCTGAATCGTTGTTTCTACGCCCACATCGGCGCCGACCAATGCATCTTCCAGGCTGTCCAAAACCTCTTCGTCCACGGTACTCTTTCCCGCGATGCTTTTGGTGATGCGCGACAAAAATCCTTCCTTGGTTTTTTGAAGCCCCTTATCCAGGCTTTCTTTTTCCTTCTTCCCGAAAATTTTGTCAAAGAAACCCATGGTTGATTCAATTTAGAAGTGCCAACACAAAAAAATAAAAGCCGCCCCAGGTTGAGACAGCTTTATTTCTTACTTACCCGAAGCAATTATTTTTGAGCGAGGTACTGTTTAATTTTTTCTTTGTGTACGATGGCTTCCTTAAAAGTATAAGCCCCTGTCTTTGGACTGCGTATTGCCCGGATCACTTTGGTCCAGTTCTTAGCTTCTGAAGCTGCCTTTGCATCTTTGGTCTTGATCGCCGTTTTAGCTGCCTTTGCCATGTTCGTTGATTTGTTTGAAGGTGATGTTGTTGTGAGCTAGTGGGTGGTGGCTAGTGGCGAGATTAGAAAACAACACTACTAGCTACTTCCCACTCGCCTTACTTAATTTCTTTATGCACTGTCATTTTTTTCAAAATGGGATTGAATTTTTTCAACTCCAGGCGTTCCGGAGTATTCTTCTTGTTCTTGGTAGAAATATACCGGCTTGTACCAGGCTTTCCGCTGGTCTTATGCTCAGTACATTCTAAAATCACCTGAACCCTGTTCCCTTTCTTTGCCATGATAATAAGCTATTTAAATTTTTTATTCGGTATCAGATCTTCTCCCCGTTGGCCCTCAACTCCTTAACCACAGTCAACAATCCTCTTTTATTAATGGTTCGCAACCCTTCGGATGAAACTTTCAGGGTTATCCATTTATCCTCTTCGGCCAGGAAAAAACGTTTATTTTGCAAATTCGGTAAAAACCTGCGTTTGGTCTTGATATTCGAATGCGAAACACTGTTTCCTGAAACTGGTCTCTTCCCGGTAACCTGACATACTCTAGCCATGACTTGTCGAAATTTAGGACGGCAAAGGTCGTTAAATCTATTTAAATAGCAAAAGAAATAGGGAGATTTTTGTTTCCGTCAGGAATCGCGGTGATTGGTGACCGTTGACCGTTGGCCGATGGCCGTGCCAGCTTTGTCATTCCGACCCCCGCCTCGGCGGGGCGGAGGAATCTGCGTGAGACGCAAGCTACCTGAATGACCGATTTCTCCCCGCCTCTGGCCTGCGGCCTTCGGCGGATCGAAATGACAAGGGGAATGGTCCATCGATCGTCGGCCAACGGCCATCGGCCAACTGTCAACTGTCATCTGTCCACTGTCATCTGTCAACTCCCCATGATCAACAATAATTCCTAAATTTACCCTTCTTTTCAAACCGATGTATGAAGCGTAGAACTATAGCACGGGATATCAGTTGGTTATCTTTCAATGCCCGGGTTTTGCAGGAAGCAGCCGATCTCACGGTCCCCCTCAGGGAAAGAATCAGGTTCCTCGGCATTTTTTCGAATAATATGGATGAATTTTTTAGAGTGCGGGTTGCAACACTCAACAGGATGATTGAATTGAGTGGAAAGAAAAAAGTGAATATGCACCTTGAACTTGAACCGGCGAAAATCCTGGAGGAGATTCAATCCATCGTGCTTGAACAGCAAAATGAGTTTGCCCATATC
>DATHGW010000714.1:0-3060 GCA_035317445.1 Puia sp. | reverse complement strand
ATTGTTCTTCACTCTCTTTTACAAATGCATGGCTCATACAGGTATTTATATCAGTACTTACAGATGGAACCGAATTAAGTTCAACCGCAGCGGTTTATTTCAGGTCTACGCGAAAAGAATCTGTTTTCGGCGGAAGACAATCTTTGTCATTACAGGCGATAAAGGTAACCATGCCCCTGATCTCGTCAGCTAAACTGTCTTTTCGGTCCAGCGCCTGAACAAATGTTGCCTTTTTTAAAAAACCCTTAACGTTTGTTTTGAAAAATTGATCTTTAATCACTGCCGGCTTATTCAACTCCTTCACCATGCCTTTCGTCCTGATCCCGGGATGTTTGAAAAATTTGAACTGGATGGGACCTGGCGCGCTTGTATTGGCCTGCGAATAAATATGCCATCCCTGGGGGATCGACGCGACCATATACACTTCAAAACGGTCGTCGGGAAGCCTTTTTGAAAAATAGGTCCACTGTACAGGGTTCGGTAGCGGCGCAAAGGCGTATACCTGCAGAATACCCGCTAAAAGAAGTCTTTGGATCATAGCATCAGCATTGCTCTATCACGGTATGCAAATCCTGAGCCACGCCGATTCGCCGCCAAATTGAATCCGGTTTATGAACTATTCCTTTGAAGCGTTGTTTGATCTCACTTAAAACACAACAGGATGGCATTACCCAAGTCATTTGGCAAAAATCCGCAGGGAGCGGATTTGGAAAAGATCAGGAAATCCTCCCTGTATCATCAAAAAGGGTTCGAGAACATGACGGAGACCAGGATGCTGTCGGATGATGCCTCCTACACAAAAATGATCCGGGATTTTCTCTTTTCTAAACCTAAAAACACCGTTCCTGCAAACAAAGTTCCAGTGGTTGTCACCGACCTCAAAAAATTATCACAGCTCAGCAGCCAGAACCCCGTCCTGATCTGGTTTGGGCATTCTTCCTATTTAATTTATCTCCAGGGACTCCATATTTTGGTTGACCCGGTTTTCAGCGGGCATGCATCTCCTTTTTCGTTTACCACAAAAAGCTTTCCCGGAAGTAATCCCTATACGGCGGACGACTTACCCGAAATTGACCTGCTCATCCTGACCCATGATCATTATGATCACCTGGACTTTGAAACGGTGATGAAACTGAATAACAAAACCAAATTGGTCTGCACATCCCTTGGGGTAGGATCGCACCTGCGTTTTTGGGGCTGGGATGAAAAAAAAATCATTGAGTTCGAATGGGGAGACCGCAAGTCATTCGAAAACGGACTTAGCCTGACCTGTGCCACGGCCCGGCATTTTTCGGGACGAACTTTTACCAGGAATAAAACCCTTTGGTCTTCCTTTATCCTTGAAACAGTTCCGTACAAGTTCTACATTGGCGGAGACAGCGGGTACGATGTGCATTTCAAACAAATTGGCGAAGCCTATGGTCCGTTTGACCTCGTGATGCTGGAGTCCGGACAATACAATCCCGCCTGGCCGAATATTCACATGATGCCGGAAGAAACGGTAAAGGCTGCGGTCGACCTGAAAGCAAAGATCCTATTGCCGGTGCATTGGGGGAAATTCAGCCTGGCGCTTCATCCCTGGAACGAGCCCATACAGAGGATACTTGTTGCCGCCCGCACATTGCATCAGCCGGTCACAACACCCATGATTGGGGAGCCTGTCATTTTAAATGAGGTTTATCCCCATCAAAACTGGTGGAAAGAGGATTGATCTATCAGCGATTTTTTTCTGATTTGGACATACGGGCCTGCACAATGAAAGAGATGGGCAGACCTACCATCAATATGAGTATGAGCATCCCCGTTATGACGGGCAGGATCCGCAATTCCCCCGGCTTGATCATCGAGAGAGGAATCACCAACAGATTCATCACAAGCCACACAAATACGCCATAAGCGATCCCTCCGGCTATCCGGTTTTTTTTGAAAAAAGGCGCTGACCGGAATACAATGAAATAGAATGCAGCAAAAGAAAGGGCAATAAAATAATGAAACGCGATTCCATAAGAAGCCATAATGGTTCCTTTTTCAAATGCCTCTTTTCCAAATGCCCCGCTGGCGATGCCTTTGAATATGCCTTCTGCACTTGCCTTGCCAAAAACAGGCCCATAAACAATAATGGCGGCAAGCGCATCGAGTGTGCCTGCTACAAGGCCTGCGAAGAGAATGGTAAGTATTGCTTGTTTCAGCATGGAGGGCTTGATTTATTTATTTCTTAAGATCGGCATAGCTGATCAACTCAATTCCTTTTTGGCGGATCGCTTCTTTAATGGCAGGATTCGTCCAAAGATCGGTCACCCCCTGCCGGTCGGCAGCCACCGTTTCATATCCAATATGATGAATGGCCTGCAACTCAGGTGAATTCAACCCGGGATGGTCCACGAAAATATACATTTTACCAGCTTGCAACTGGTTTAACATGTTTTTAAAACTTGCTATTTTCTGATCGGACGTGGCCGAAGGTCCTTTGTACCCAATAAATTCAACGCCCAATTCTTTCGGGTCAATATCGATATGGTATTCTTTCGCGAGTTTTCGTGCAAGCTGAGTTACGGAATCATTTAAATCAGTGCAGCCCATATGGCTGGAAATATGACTGATGTGGGGTATCTTTTTTATTGCCAGCTCGATCTGTGCGCGGAATTCTTTTTCCACGTCTTCGATTGTCCACTTGTTTTCCCTGATCGACCTGCCCGGATAATTTTTATTGGGATAAACCATGGGATAGAAATATCCGTCCGGATCTTTCAGGGTCGCACAATCGGATAAAGGTCTCCATTTTTCGTTGTCCCATTCGCTGGTGATCGCCAGGTGAACACCGACATCAATGCCAGGGTTTTCGGCGAGCAGTTTCACCGCTTCGGGGAACCATGGTGAGGCCACGATCACTTCTACGGATCGTTCAATGCCTTCCTGGTAGGCTTTCACGATGGCCTGGTTCCCGGAATGCGTATAGCCCATATCGTCACCCCGTATGACAAGACGGGCGGACGTTGTCTGGGCGGCAGCGTAAAGGGTAAGCAGGACCATGGGGACCATCATTATTTTTTTCATGTGATT
>DATHGW010000713.1:0-4209 GCA_035317445.1 Puia sp. | reverse complement strand
CCGAAATGTTCAATTTCAAAGTTCTTCCAGGGGTACGATGCAGTTTAAGACAAACGGGGCGGCAAATAGTGTGGTGACCTGCATCGTGGAAATTGACAAATAAAAATGCGCTGAAATATGAATGCCCGGCCGGAAGCTTTTTTCAAACTCCTCAGGCATCCTGTTAAATTCAGGATGTTTTTGTTTTTGAAGATACCCAGCGCTTTTTTTTCAGGCGTCAGGATCGAGGCCGCGGATGAAAACGGTTGTACCGTAAAAGTGCCGTACACCTGGTTCTCGCAAAATCCTTTCCGCTCAACTTATTTCGCCTGCCTGAGCATGGCTGCGGAAATGAGTACGGGGGCCCTCGCGATGGCGTATGTATATAAAAGCGATCCGCCGGTCTCCATGCTGGTCATTAAAACCGAGGCCCATTATTACAAGAAGGCGGTCGGCCTTACCCGGTTTGCTTGCGAAGACGGAAAAGCCATCCGGGACTGCATTGAAAAGGCAGTCAGCAACGGCGATGGACAGTCGATTACCGTCAAATCAACCGGCACCAATACTGCAGGGGAGCTGGTGGCAGAATTCTTTATTACCTGGTCGTTTAGAGAAAAAAAAGTAGAGAATAAAAAATAGAGAATAGAAAATAGACAATAGAGAATAGGAAAGTTTAAATTGCACTCGCCTATTTTCTACTTTCTATTTTCTTTTTCCTATTCATTACCTTACACACAAACCAATTTATGAAGATCGCTTTTCATGGTGCTGCAAGAACTGTCACCGGTTCCAAGCACCTGCTCACGCTTAAGAATGACAAAAAATACCTGCTGGATTGCGGGATGTTCCAGGGATTGGGACAGGAGACCGACCAGATGAATCGCGACTGGGGATTCGATCCCCGGGAAATAAACTATCTTATTTTATCGCATGCGCATATTGATCACTGTGGGTTAATCCCAAAACTGGTGAAAGATGGCTTTACGGGCAGGATATACAGCACCTGGGCCACCCGGGAACTTACAGCGGCATTGCTTGAAGATTCAGCCAGGATCCAGCAGGAAGACATCAAATTCGCCAATAAAAAAAGAATTGTGGAAGGCCATTCCTACCTTCAGCCGCTGTACGATGAAGAGAACGCCAAAGCTGCGCTGGACCTTTTTGAGGGCGTGGACTATGACCAATGGATTACCATTGATGACCAGGTACAGTTCATGTACACAGATGCCGGGCATATCATCGGGAGCGCCGCCGTGCATTTGAAAATAATTGAAAATGGACAGTTAACCAGGCTCACGTTCAGTGGGGACGTTGGCAGGTATCGCGATGTGATCTTACGATCCCCCGCCAATTTTCCACAGGCTGATTATATCCTCATCGAATCCACTTATGGCAATAGCTTGCACGATCCGGAAGTAAAAACGCACGAGCTGCTCCTGGAGTGGATTGAAAAAACCTGCCTGCAAAAAAAAGGCAAACTGATCATCCCCGCATTTAGCGTCGGCAGAACCCAGGAAATCCTTTTCGCCTTAAATCAGCTGGAAACAGAGCAGCGCCTGCCTGACCTGACCTATTTTGTGGACAGTCCGCTGAGTATACGCGTAACCGAGATCGTCAAGAAGTATCCACAGTTATTTAATAAAAGCGTACAAAAGATCTTGCTGGCTGACCAGGATCCTTTCGCATTTAAGGGGCTCAAGTACATCAATTCCGTCGACGAGTCCAAGTCACTGAATTTTCGCAACGAGCCCTTCGTGATCATTTCAGCCAGTGGAATGGCTGAGGCAGGCAGGGTCAAGCATCATATCAGCAATAACATTGAAAACTCCCGGAATACGATCCTTTTGGTCGGTTATTGCGAACCCTACTCTTTGGGAGGCCGCCTGATGGCAGGAGCCAGGGAAGTGGGCATTTTTGGCGTTCAACATGAAGTGCATGCCGATATAGGCGTAATACGAAGCATGAGCGCGCACGGCGATTATGAGGACCTGAGCCAGTTCCTTGCCGGCCAGGACCCTAAACAGGTAAGAAAGCTATTCATTGTGCATGGAGAATACGAAGTGCAGCAGGCATTCAGAGAGCGCCTGATGAAAAAGGGATTTATGGACATTGAAATCCCGGAAAGACATTACGAGATCGGATTGACCTGAAAAAAGAAGGCTGTCTCGCTTTTGGCGAGACAGCCTTAAATCTGTTTGACGGGTGGATCATTTTAGTTCGCCAGGGGTACAGATTTTGAGAAATTGGTTTTTTTCGGGTACTGGATTTTGGGTTCAGGGTATAATCAACATTTTTTCACTGGAATAGGAATTGGAATTAACACGGGCTCTTGTAAACGGATGCCAGTAAGAAATTCATAGATATCAGATAGCGTTTTCATAAGTTCCATTTTTATTCTTTTAGTGTTTCTATTCGCTTTCAACAATACAAAGATGGGGATTGTTTTGGGCCCGGCATAACTTATTCGATTAACAGGGGAAAAGCTTCGTTTTTCGGGATAAATTGCCCGATGGGCAAGGGATGAAAGGAAGGTGGATGATCAGATGATGTTCAGGCGTTTGAATACATCCGCTTTATTGGCTTTGCTGACGGGGATTTCGTTGCCTTTGATGAAGAGGATATTTTCCCTCATGTCATCGATCTTGTGGAGGTTGACGATATAAGAACGGTGCACTTTCAGGAAATGAACCTTGCTGACCTTCTCTTCAAGGTTCTTAATGGTATTGTGGGTAATGTATTTTTTATTGTCGTTGGTAACAAATTTTACATAATCGCCCATACTCTCGATATACAGGATGGAATCGTTGTTCAACCTGATCAATTTCCCGTCGGCCTTGATGTAAATATGGTCGGAACCGTTTTGTGCAGAAATGGTTTCCCTCGATGGCTGGATTTTTTTCAGGGCCTCCAGGAAACGCTGGTAGGTGAACGGTTTCATCAGGTAGTCGGAAACATTATACTGAAAGGCGTTGTAGGCGTATTCTTTTTTGGAAGTAGTCAGGATCACTTTGGGAGAAAAGGCGATCTGGTCCAGCAATTCAAAACCGTTTGCACCGGGCATTTCCACATCGAGGAAAATCAGGTCTACCACGTTTTCATTGAGGAAATGAAGTGCATCAGGGACATTGACAAAATGTCCTTTCACTTCTACCTGGTTGCTTTTTTCGCAGCATCTTTCCAGGTAGTTTGCAGCAACCTCCAGATCTTCTACAATGATGCAAGTGAGACTCATGACTTTTGACTATTAAAACGTTCTAATTTTCCCTTTTCTTCTTCAATCAGCGATTTACTGTCTATCAGCTTATTTCTTAAAGATTCATAGTCATGGTTGATCATATCGAATGATGCAGCCGTTTGACAGACATGTTCAAAACGCTGAAACTGCTCCTGAACGTCTGTAAGGCCTACAAAACCAAATATGGGCTTGATCTTATGTACGGCCGCTTTTAGCGCCGGAATGTCTTTAGAAGCATAAGAAGCGATGATATTACCGGAGAGAACGACATATTCTTTCAAAACGGTCTCAAATACCTCTTCCATATAGAGATAATCGTCACCGTATAAGGCGTTTATACTCTCTGCATTTATTTTCTCGTTGAAAATGAATGATTTGTGGTTTATCGAGCGGTTCATAAAGAATTGAATTCCTATAATATATAACTGTTTTGGATAATAATTATTATGCCGTAGCCGTTTTATTATTGATTAATCTAACCTCAATCTTATCTAAAACTCTGTGAAAGACAAAATAGTATCTGCCTTGTGGTCAATGTACGAGGATATCGCTTTTTCAGGGGTAGATGCCAACACACCCATCCCGGAGCGAAAGAAAATAATCCGGTTTAATCAGTTCATCATCCTCATTTTAACGGCTAACCTTTTATCTGTAGTCAGTTATTTTACCTTAAGTCTTTACATCAGCGCGTTGATCAATCTTTCGGCAGCTTATGTGTTTATACTTGCTTTTCACCTCAATTCAAGGAAAAAATTTGAATTGGCGCGGATCATCTCGATCATCAACCTGAACATCTACCTGATCGTCATGAATTATATGGAAGGATTGAAAGCCGGTGAATACCTGCTGTACTTCCCGTATTTCTTAGTGATGACCTTCGTGATCAGTGTGCAGGAAGATTTCAGAGAGCTCAAATTCGTATACCTGCTGACCATCATCTCGGTGCTCGTCTGTTTGAATGTGAGTCCGGGAGAGAATCATTACCAGGTCAGGAT
>DATHGW010000712.1:0-5258 GCA_035317445.1 Puia sp. | reverse complement strand
CTGTACAACATGATGAACAGTGCGGAGCGGCATGCTTTGGAAGACAGGGACCTTGTCATAGCAGGTTCCGGCGCCTCAGTTCCCGTGAGGAAAATACGGTCAAGCGAGGCAAGGTTGTTTCTCTCCGGTTCGGCAAGGCTTTGCTGGTACCGGAGACGATATTCAGCCCAAAAAACAGGCAATTCATCTCCTTTTGCGTCATCTGAAACGGAGAAAACCGACTCGAAATTTTTCCAATTCTCTTTTTCTTCAAAAAACGGCATTCTTTCCAGCCAAAAATTCACTAATTCCAGCAATGACTTGCCGCTTTCGGCCTTTCTGATGACCTCGATCTCCTGCTGCCTCAGTTGGGAGACATAGTATTCCTGTCCGTACCGGTGCTCGTACTTGAGACCCAGGCTCGCTTCCAGCTCTTTGAATTGCCAGCTTTGAAAGCCTGAGGCAGGCCGCAGGAGGTCCCGGAAATCCAGGAAATCCATCGGCGTCATCGATTCCATGGCATCGATCTGGTGAACCAGGATCTTGAGGATCGTCACACAACGTGATAAACGATGAACAACCGTTTGCAGTTCGGGGGAATTGTCATTCAGTGAGGGCATGATCATGATCTCATTCACCGATCGCACTTCGAACAACAACTGTTTAAACCATAACTCATAGGTTTGATGGATGATGATGAACAGCATTTCATCGTGTGCCGGTTGTGAGCCCCGATCACTTTCCGGATGTTGCGCATCCAGGATTGTGGAGAGCCGGAGATAATCGCTGTAATGGAGACCCATATCAATGTGTCTCGCCTAAGGCGAGGCGAATTATTTTAATGAAATTCAAAACCGATATCTCTGCGATAGTAGATGCCATCGAAATCAATGTGTTCAAGAACATCACGGGATTTGTCTACTGCTTCATAGACTGTTTCAGCAAACGAGGTAACACAGAAAACCCTTCCGCCATTCGTCAGGATCTTGTCTCCTTCGGCCCTGGTTCCCGCGTGAAAAATCAAACTGTCTTCCGGAATGCTTTTTTCTAGGCCGGTAATTTCAAATCCTTTTTCATAGCTACCCGGATATCCCCTGCTCACCGCGACCACAGTACCGGCAGTCCTTTCGTCCTTTTCTATTTTCATTTCATGCAGGCGTTCTTCGGTGCAGGCAACAAACAATTCAACCAGGTCATTCTTCAGTCTGGGTATCACGACTTCTGTCTCCGGATCGCCGAACCGGCAATTGTACTCAATAACATAGGGTTCCTCGCCAATCTTGATGACGCCAATGAAGATAATCCCTTTGTATTTGATGTTTTCTTTTAGCAAACCGGCAATAGTGGGTTTGATGATCCTTTCTTCGATCTTGTGCATGAACACGTGATCGGCAAAGGGTATCGGGCTCACTGCACCCATGCCGCCGGTATTGGGACCTTTATCGCCCTCTCCCACGCGTTTGTAATCTTTAGCCTCAGGAAGTATGACGTAATTTTTTCCATCGGTAAGAATAAAAACAGACAACTCAATGCCGGTCAGAAATTCTTCCACTACAATTTTTCTTCCGGCTTCGCCAAACTTGTTGTGCTGCAACATTAATTCATATTCAGCCATCGCTTCCACGTAGCTCTGGCAAATCACCACGCCCTTTCCGGCAGCCAGACCGTCTGCCTTCAGCACGATGGGTAACGCATGATCCTGAAGGTAAGCAATACCCTCTGCATAATTGTCCAGATCAAACTCGCGGTATGCAGCAGTTGGTATATTGTAACGCTTCATGAATTTTTTGGAGAATGCCTTGCTTCCTTCCAATTGTGCGCCTTCGGCGGAAGGGCCGATGACAGGAATTTTTTTCAGTGTTTTGTCTGCTTCAAAAAAATCAACGATCCCATTAACCAGCGGTTCTTCCGGTCCAACCACAACCATGTTGATCTTTTGCTGAAGACACGCCTTTCTGATGCCTTCAAAATCCGTCGGCAACAGGTCGATATTAGTCCCACAGGTAGCAGTACCCGCATTTCCCGGAGCAATAAACAGCTTGGAACAAAGCTTGCTCTGACAGATCTTCCAGGCTAATGCATGTTCCCTGCCTCCTGACCCTAATAGCAAAATATTCATGGTGTCATCAAATTCGAGACCGAAATTCGAGTATCATGGTCACATGTAAAAAATAATTTTATGCCTGGCCCACATGCGCTTGACCGTCTTTTTTCGAATTTATCTGTATTTTACGTTGTTTAACGTTCGATTTATCCACCAAAAAGATGGCAATGAACCAACCCTTCCCCGAAAAAGGACACCCCAAAGGTTTATACATACTATTTGCCACGGAGATGTGGGAGCGCTTCAATTACTATGGCATGCGTGCCATACTGGTGTTGTTCATGACCAAGGCCCTGTTGTTCGATAAAGTATTCGCATCAAGCCTCTACGGAAGCTATACCAGCCTGATCTATTTAACACCGCTGCTCGGCGGGTATATTGCCGACCGGTATTGGGGAAACAACCGCTCCATTATTGCCGGTGGTATTGTCATGGCCATCGGCGAGTTCATTTTATTTTTTTGCGGATCGCTGTACGAAAGCGCGCCGCAGCTTAGTTCATGGCTTTTCTTCTCAGGACTTGGATTCATGATCGCAGGGAATGGATTTTTTAAACCAAATATTTCTTCGCTGGTCGGACAGCTATATCCCAAAGGGGACCGGAGAAAGGATCCTGCCTATACCATTTTTTATATGGGGATCAACACCGGAGGCGCGCTCGGACCCTTTATTTGCGGCATGGTCGGCGATACCGGTAATCCCGCCGATTTCAGGTGGGCATTTCTTGTCGCAGGTATTGGAATGAGCCTTAGTGTAGTTGTACAGAAATTATTTCAGAAAAAATATGTTGTTGATGCCGAGGGTAAGGAACTCGGACTTGTTCCTGCGGGTGTACCGAAGATCTGGCATAACCCGCTGTTCCAGGTCTTGGGATTGTTATTGCTTTCTTTTGTAACCATCGGGCTTTTGTACATCGATGTTAAAGTGGTGAACTATCTGTTCTGGTTATTGTTGGCCTGCACGATTGGCATTGCATTCATTATTTTTTCTGATAAATCACTTTCAGCCAATGAAAAAAACAAGGTGAGCGTCATCTTCATCGTCTCATTTTTTGTCATATTTTTTTGGAGCGCCTTCGAGCAGGCAGCCGCATCGCTCACTTTTTTTGCTGATGAGCAGACGGACCGGCATTTGGGACTTCGTGTTCCATCCTGGCTGATCTACATGCTTTCCCTGGTACTGTTGTTCTATTTTTTCAGGCTTTTTCGCAGGGCCGCAAAAAATCTCCATGCTGCATTTGACGCCAGACTGAGGATAACAGCGTTTTCCCTGATCGCGGCAGCCTGCGCGGGAATTGTCATCGCGGATATCTACCTGCTATCCACCGGCCGGCATGTTTTCGCCATGGATGAATTGCCGGCGAGCGTTTTCCTATCCCTCAATTCTGTATTTGTAGTTTCTTTTGCTCCTTTATTTGCATGGCTTTGGTTGAAGCTCGGAAAAAATGAACCGTCATCGCCCACCAAAATGGCGATGGGATTGCTATTACTTGCCCTTGGATATTTGTGGATTGCCTTCGGCGTGAACGGTGTTCAGCCCGGCATCAAAGTAAGCATGATCTGGCTGACCGGCATGTATGCGCTGCACACCTGCGGAGAACTTTGTCTGTCACCCATCGGGCTTGCGCTCGTCAACAAACTGGCCCCGATAAAATTCGCTTCTCTTTTAATGGCCGTCTGGTTTACCGCGAATGCGATTGCCAACAAACTGGCCGGCGTACTCAGCGGCTTATATCCCCAACCTGGCCATACCACTTCTTTTCTCGGATACCATATCAGCAACCTCTATGAATTCTTCATGCTGTTTGTGGTCATGGCAGGAGTTGCTTCACTCATCCTTTTTTTACTAACCAGGAAGCTTCAGGTGATGATGCGTGCGGGAGAGTGAGGAGTTGATTGGTTGACTGGTTAATTAAATAATTCTAACCTATCAACTAGTCAACTTATCAACCAATCAACTCATTTTAAACGGGACAATCATTTCAAAAGCAGGAATGTTCACTTCGAAAGTCTTTTTATCATGGAGGTTTTCCATTGTATACGTGCCGTGCATCTTACCCATTTCCGTGCGCAGGTTGCAGCCGCTCACATATTGGTATCGCTCGCCGGGATTTACTGTTGGCTGTACGCCGACGACTCCTTCACCTTCGACTTCGCGGTAGCTGCCGTTACTGTCGAAAATATGCCAATGACGTCGGTGCAGTTTTACGGGAAATTGATTGTGATTCTCAATGGTAATGCGATAAGCAAACATGTATTCGCCGGAAACAGGATTACTGTAATCCGGCTGATAAAAAGTCTCCACACTGATCTCCACTCCTTCCGAAATTTTGTTTGCCATTGAAGCAAATTTTCTTAAAATTAATTAAAATCAGCAAGGCAGCGAAGGATTATGCAAGATTTAATCCATCAATGCTGATTCTGTGCTAATTTAGCGCTGCCTTCGAAGCTTTTCCCGGATTATATAGATTAAAACTCAACAAAACATGAAGATCGCAGTCGCCAAAGGAGATGGAATCGGACCGGAGATCATGGATGCCGTTGTTAAAATTTTTAATGCCAACAAAGTGCCTCTTGAATACGAATATGTAGATATGGGGAAATGGGTATTCGATAAAGGTTTTTCAAATGGCATGACGCCTGAAGCCAAAGAAACCATTGAAAAGCTGAGCATCCTGTTCAAGGGCCCCATGGAAACACCAAAGGGAAAAGGCGTTAAAAGTATCAATGTCACCGCGCGGAAAACCTGGAACACTTATGCCAATAAGCGGGTTTTTCAAACATTGCATGGCGTAGATACTGTTTTTTCAAAAGCCGGTATCCCGATCGACATCACCATCGTGAGGGAAAATATCGAAGACACCTATGGGGGCATTGAACATATGCCCACGCATGATGTGGCCCTGAGCCGCCGCTTTATCACACGCCCGGGCAGTCTGCAGGTGATCAAATATGCCTTCGAAATGGCAAAGAAAAAGGGGACAAAAAGAATTACCTGCGGACATAAGGCGAATATCATGAAGCTTTCCGACGGATTGTTTCTCGAATGCTTTTATGAAGTAGCCAAAGAATATCCCGAATTGAAATCCGATGACGTGATTGTGGATGATCTTTGCATGAAGCTGGTCACCCGGCCGGATACGTTTGATGTGGTAGTGCTGACCAACCTCCAGGGGG
>DATHGW010000711.1:0-3254 GCA_035317445.1 Puia sp. | reverse complement strand
CGCAACTGCTTGAGATTGACGAGCAGCTCAGCACCTGGCGTTACCGTCACATGAGTATGGTGCATCGCATGATCGGGACGCGGATCGGTACAGGCGGAAGCAGTGGACGGGATTACCTGAAAGCCGCGCTGGACAAGCATTATATCTTTAAAGAGATCGCACAGCTCACGAGTTTCCTGATCGAAAGAAGGCGCCTGCCTGCTTTGAGCAGGGAAATGGAAAGAAGGCTGGGATTTGCAGGCTGATTGCGTGAAAAAAATCACTCCCGCTGGCAAAAAAAACCAGGAATAATCGCGCAAATAACTTCCATGATCAATCGAAATAAATCGCGCAAACAAAGAAATAACCGGCGCAAAAATGCGTTCAGAGAACAAGCGAAAAGTGAACCGGGAAAGCCGTTTGTTAATTCGGATTATTTGCATCAATTTTGCAGGCATCATACCTGAATTTAAAATCTGACCTTTTAAAATGGGATTATTCAATTTCCTAACGCAAGAAATCGCCATGGACCTGGGTACCGCCAATACCCTTATCATACATAACGATGAAATAGTAGTGAACGAACCGAGTATCGTGGCCCTGGACCGCAATAACCCCAAAACAGTGCTCGCTGTGGGCAAGAGGGCGCTGATGATGCATGAAAAAACGCATGAAAGCATCCGGACGGTCCGCCCCCTGAAAGACGGGGTAATCGCTGATTTTAACGCCGCTGAACTCATGATCAGGGAAATGATCAAAATGATCTATCCCAAGAAGCCATTGTTTCCGCCAAGCTGGCGCATGATGATCTGTATTCCTTCCAGCATTACCGAAGTGGAAAAGAGAGCAGTCCGCGACAGTGCCGAACAGGCGGGCGCCAAAGAAGTATACCTGATTCATGAACCCATGGCAGCTGCGCTGGGTATCGGTATTGATGTGGAAGAACCGGTGGGCAACATGATCATCGACATCGGAGGAGGAACAACAGGCATTACGGTTATTGCACTGGCAGGTATCGTATGCGACCAGTCCATCCGCATCGCAGGCGATGAATTTACTGCAGATATCATGGAAGCCCTGCGCCGCTATCATAGTTTGCTGATCGGCGAAAGAACTGCTGAACAAATCAAGATCAATATCGGTGCGGCATTGAAAGACCTGGATAACCCTCCCGATGATATTCCGGTAAACGGTCGTGACCTGGTAACGGGAATTCCGAAACAGATTATGGTCAGCTACCAGGAAATCGCCGAAGCACTCGACAAAAGCATTTTCAAAATAGAAGAAGCCATCTTAAAGGCTTTGGAAACCACACCTCCTGAATTGGCAGGTGATATTTATCGCAGGGGCCTTTACCTTACAGGTGGCGGCGCTTTGTTGAGGGGTTTGGATAAACGATTGAGCCAAAAAATCAAATTGCCTGTGCATATTGCCGACGATCCATTAAAGAGCGTGGTGCGCGGCACGGGAATTTCTCTTAAGAATTATGACAGGTATCCGTTTGTCATGAGGTGATAAATGTCCGAAACAAATCTTTCTACTCGTGCGTAATGTTTTCCTCTTCATCAGAAGGTATTCAAATTTCATCTTCTTCCTGGTGTTGCAAATTGTTGCGCTTTCTTTTCTTTTCCGTTACAACAAATTTCATGAAGCGGCATTTATGAATGTGGCAGGTGAGATCACCGGCAAAATGGATGAAAAATATAATGGAGTTGAATATTATTTCCAACTCAAGCGCACCAATCAACAGCTGGTCAGCGAAAATGAAAAATTGCATCAACTGCTGAAAGAAAATTACGAAATCGCCGATTCGTCGCGGAGATTCATGATGGATACCCTCAGGATTGACTCGCTCAGGAAAATTCAAAAATATTACTATCTCGCAGCTAAAGTCGTTGGCAACACGGTTTCGTCGCAGGCCAATTTTTTAACCATTCACCGGGGATCAGCGCAGGGCGTTAAGCCCAATATGGGCGTGGTGAGTCCCCAGGGAATCGTGGGCACCGTAGTAAATGTGAGTAGTAACTATTCCAGCGTCATGAGCCTGCTGCACAGACAGTACAAAGTGGTGGTCAAGCTGAAAAATGGCGGCGAGCGGGGCACCGTGGAATGGGATGGAAGCAATCCTTTGTATGTGACACTCAAAGACATTCCAAAAAGTGCAAAGGTCAGCAGGGGCGACACAGTTGTAACGAGCCAGACCTCATCCCTCTTCCCGGGTAATATCATGGTGGGCACGATCAATGACATCATGGACGACAAAAGCAGCAATTTTTTCACGCTCCGGGTGAAGACGGCTACCAACTTTTTTAATGTGGAGTTTGTCTATGTCATTGAGAATTCGCAATACGATGAACAAAAAAAATTGGAAGATTCCACCCGTAAAAAATTTCAATGAGTGAATTGCTGAAAAATATTGTCAGGTTCGCTTTATTCATCTTTATACAGGTGTTTATTCTTTTTAAGATACCACCCCTGCACCGGTTTATCACGCCTTACCTGTATTACCTGTTCATTCTCTGGCTTCCGTTTAATACGTCACGGTCGGGATTGATGGCGATCGCTTTCATCTTCGGCCTCAGCCTGGATTATTTTACGCATACGCCGGGATTGCATGCTGCGGCCTGTACCCTGGTTGCCTACATTCGCCCTTTTGTCATCAACCTGCTCATATCGCAGGAAGGAGCCGACAAAAGCTATGCGTCACCTTCGATCACCAGTATGGGCTGGGCCCCGTATGGCACTTACGTACTCGTGCTGACCCTTTTTCATCATACTTACCTGGTATTCCTTGAATGGATGAATTTTGGCTCATTTTTATTTTTCCTCGGAAAAGTAGCGGCGACTTCTGCAGTCAGCCTCCTGCTTATTTTCCTTACGGAATTATTGTTCTACAGAAAAGAGAAGTTCAGAACGAATGCTGCTTAAACAGCCGCCTTTAAGTAAAGAAAAAACAGCAAAACTTGATTCAATGTATATTGCAACAGTTGGTTTAGCGTTATATCTTTACGGGCATAGACCCGCTTTCTTGGAAAGCCTCTGAAAAATCGTATATCCGGAAATGCCAGTATTCAATCAATCGCGCAGTAATATCATCCGCCTGATTTTTGGTGCGGTGTTCCTTGTCATTTTCGCACAGCTGTTCAATCTCCAGATCTTTTCGTCGAAATATAAGAAAATGGCGCAGGAAAATGCGCTGTTTCCCAAACGCATTTACCCGAGCCGGGGCATTATTTACGACAGGAACGGAAAAGCCATCCTGAATAATACCATTA
>DATHGW010000710.1:0-2099 GCA_035317445.1 Puia sp. | reverse complement strand
ACACAAACATTTTTCTTTTCTTCGCAATGGCGAGCGCCTCCCGGATGTTTTTTGAATATTGCAATATTTCCCTGGCTACAAGCGATACCGGTGTTGCCGAACCGGACGGCACGCTCGATTTGGCGGCGTTGATCGTAACCGTTAGTCCTTTTTCATTCATGCCAGATACCACACCAATAAAACCGGCCCAGGTCACCGTCATGAATTTATATCCGGCCGAAGGATTCATAAACGCGACGATTTTGTTGTCAGCAAATTTGTCTCCAACATAAAAATCAAAATTCCGGCCGATGATCATACTGCTGTCGGCTGACCGGGCATCCCAGGTTCCAAAAGAAGTACAGCCAACGAGGGCAAGGTTTTGCAGCGCATGCCCGATATCATGGGCAGCATGATAGTTCAGGATCCGCTGGTAATTGGATCCGATATAACTGTATTGATCTGACGCCGAGTTGGAAACACCATAAATTTCTTCTTTATATTCTGTGGTAACATTTTTGTCGAGATCCCTGTTAAACCAACCGACGAAATATTTCAGAAAATGGAGGTAGAATGTAGAAGGAATCATTTTATTGATCTGCTCGTTAAAATAATCTTCCTGTTTTTGAACAAGTTCCTTACTGAGCTTGCCATTGACGACGCCACGTTCGAAAGGAGCGCCTTCCACATACAATTCATACAGGCCCGATTTGCTTTTGCGGAACCAGCTATTTTTTATTGTATAAAATCCCGGACTTGGCTCGGTGCGCACCAGCGCGAGACTGCTTTTGTCTGCGATGACCGGAGGATCGACCTTGCTTACCCTGGCCAGGTAGGCGAATGCGGCAAGGAGGAGCAGAAGGAGTGCTGCAAAAAAATAACCTATTCCTTTCAGGATCTTTCTTCCGTTAAACATTTTTTATTTTTTCTATAAAGTCATCATGACCAAAAAATGCGGCACAGGTCACCAGGCCGCTGATCGCTGAACCCAAAATGCCGTGCAAATTGAGGTTTTGTCCGGTTAAATACAAATTGCCCAATTTGGTGCGTGCAGGGATCATGGTTTTGTATGGATCCCTGTAGTCCTTTGCGATCCCATACAAAGATCCGTCATCTGTTCCAATATAATCCCTGAACGAAAGGGGCGTGGCCGTGTAATAAGTTTGGATGGCATTGCGCAGGCCGGGAAATTTCTTCTCCACGCAGTCGAGCAGCGTTTCTGCTTTTTGCTTCTTAAAGACGGCATAGTCATCACCCCTGTCTTTTTTTTGCGCGGTCGTATTGAAGGTTTCTCCCCACATTGCAACATCCTCATATCTCATATAGGTAAAAACGGTCATGCCTTCTGCAAATTCTTTTGAAGCAGAAGAGGCCGTCAGGTAGATGGCATATCCTAATGGCCAGTTTTCTTCAGTATAGTCGGCCATGGTCCAGGCGCTGCCTTGCTGGTGATAATAATAGTTGTGCCTGCTGTATGGAAAACGGTCTTTCCTGAATACAATGTTCAGGATAAAGACCGAGACCGTATTCTTCAGTGATTTCAACCGGTTGCGGTAAACTTTTCTGATCTGGTCTGTTTCCGTCATGTCCAGTGTTTTCACAGGATGCAGGTTGGAAATAAAATCAGTCGCA
This sequence comes from Puia sp., assembly GCA_035317445.1. GTDB lineage: Bacteria > Bacteroidota > Bacteroidia > Chitinophagales > Chitinophagaceae > Puia. Next base: position 488 of record DATHGW010000710.1, on the reverse strand, counting down.
TAAATAAGCGAACCATCTGACAATTGAACGGCGCTTGCTTTTTCTCCGTCGACAACGATCTTCTCCACTTTGGAGCTGGTTTGAATGGTTCCTCCCTGCGCCCGGATGTTCTTTGCCAGCTCCTGCGCGATGGCCGATCCTCCATCGACGCATTTCCAGGAACTTTCAATATAACTGTTCAAAATGAGTGCGTGCACGTAAAAAGGCGTTTCGTCGCCATAGCCAGCGTACAGGATCGTGTTGCCCGCCAATACCGCCCTTAATTTCTCATTGTCAGTAAGCGATTCAATAAATAACCTGGCGCTGATGCCCATCACTGCCGCCTTTTCTTCGATGCTGCCGCCTTTTTCGATGTTATAGAGCGGGAACTTGCTGCAGACTTCTTTTATTTTTGCACAATATAACCTGATGGCTTGCTCTTCATCCGGGAAATCGGCCACGAGCTTTCGGATGAACTTGGGATAACCCTGGGCGAGGGTGTATTCTTT
>DATHGW010000709.1:0-7583 GCA_035317445.1 Puia sp. | reverse complement strand
CTGGACACCGGCGTTTTCGACAAAAACGAATATTTCGATGTAACCGTGACCTATGCCAAGCAAAATGCGAAAGACATCTTCATCAAAATAAATATTCTCAACCGCTTTACCGAAGCGGCAGAAATAACGGTACTGCCCACCCTCTGGTTTTACAACCGATGGAATTATGACCTCGATAAAAAACCTGCCATCAGCGTCCGGGATAAAACATCGGTGCGGGCGACCCATAGCCGTCTCGGAACGTATTACTTTTATTATCAGTCACCCAATGACAGGCTGTTTACCGAGAACGAGACCAACCTGCAAAAAGTAACGGGTCAGCCGAATGCGACGCCATTCGTAAAAGATGCCTTTCATGATGCCATCATCAGGGGAGGTAACCTTGACCTCCTCCGCACGAAAAAAAACGGCACAAAATTCGCCCCGGTTTATAAATACCGGGTGCAACCTGGAAAGTCCCAAACGATTTACCTGCGGCTGAGCAATAAATCCCTGGAGAATCCCTTCGCCAGTGGATTTGAATACATTTTTACGAATAGAAAAGAAGAGGCCGATGCATTTTATGGCGATATTCTTTCCCTGCACAGCAACCCAGACGTCATCAACATCCAGCGCCAGGCACTGGCCGGATTATTATGGAGCAAACAATACTATCATTACGATGTAGAGAAATGGCTCACGACCGGCGACGGCATTACGCCGCTCAATGATTCCAAACTGCATGGCCGTAATCATGACTGGAAACACCTCAAGAACCAGGATATTATCGCCATGCCCGACAAATGGGAATACCCCTGGTATGCAGCCTGGGATATGGGTTTCCAATGCATCCCGATGGCATTGGTTGATCCTGCCTTTGCCAAGCATCAGTTGCTGCTGATCATGCGGGAATGGTATATGAAACCGGACGGACAACTGCCCGCCTATGAATGGAATTTCAGTGATGTGAACCCGCCCGTACAGGCCTGGGCCGCTCTGCAGGTATATATGATCGAAAAAGAACAGAGCGGCAAAGGCGATATCGCTTTCCTAAAAAGAATATTTCAAAAATTACTCATCAATTTTACCTGGTGGGTCAACCGAAAGGATCCCAACGGGAACAATATGTTTGAAGGGGGATTTCTTGGACTGGATAATATCGGTGTCTTTAACAGAAGCATTGAATTACCGGAGCAGATGCAGCTCGAACAGGCGGATGGCACCAGTTGGATGGGCATGTATGCATTGAACATGATGGATATGGCGTTGGAAATTGCCATGAAGGACGAAACCTTCGAGGACACCGCAACCAAATTCTTTGAACAGTTCGTGCTGATCGCAGAGGCATTGAATGAACAAGGCATGTGGAATGATGAAGACAAGTTTTTTTATGATACCCTGTCTGTAGGTAATTCTGCCCCAATACAATTGCGCATACACTCCATCGTTGGCATCACTACCCTGTTTGCCGTATCCATTATTGAAAAAAGCAAACTCGACAAGCTCGCTGATTTCAAAAAACGCATTACCTGGTTTGAAAACTACCGGCTGAAGAACAACCGCTTCTGGCCCAATGAAGAAAAAACCGACGGGGAAACCATATTGCTCTCCCTGGTCCCAAGGGAAAGGCTGGTTAGTCTGCTTAGTCGCCTGCTGAACGAAGACGAATTCCTTTCTCCGGGCGGCATAAGGGCTTTGTCTAAGTACCATGAAAAAAATCCCTATTCGGTTACCATCGATCACATTCATTATACGATCCAGTATGACCCGGGGGATTCCACCTCGAACCTGTTTGGCGGCAACTCCAACTGGCGCGGACCGGTTTGGATGCCGATCAATTACCTGATCATACAATCCATCCGCAAGTACGGAACATTTTACGGCAATGCGTTGACGGTAGAATATCCCTCCGGATCGGGGATTCACCTGAACCTGCTGCAGGTGGCAGATGAGCTGACCAGCCGCGTCATCAGTCTTTTTGAAAAAGACATCAAAGGAAACAGTCAGCAATACGGTTCTTACAACTGGTTTTACAGCAAACCAGGCAATGAACACCTTCATTTATTCCACGAATATTTTCATGGCGACAGTGGGCAGGGCCTTGGCGCCTCTCATCAAACCGGCTGGACCGCGCTGGTGGCCGAACTCATCCGGGAGTATTTCAAAGACAAGAAACCGGAAGAAATTAAACAAGCCGTCAGGTTTCGGGAATTTGAAAATGAAGAGTGAGCAGGGTACAGGACACCTGCATACCTCTATTCCTGCAAATTATTCTACTTTTACTGCGATTCAACATCTATGCAAGCGATCATTGAAGACATCAGGAACCTGTTGCATACTTTCAGCAACGACCCCGTGACCGGATTGGAGAAAATCCCCCAGTCCGGGAGCAACCGGGTCTACTTTCGGCTGACAACCACAACAAGATCCTATATTGTTACCCATGGCGTCAACGTCCAGGAAAACAAGGCCTTTATTTATTTCAGCAGGCATTTTCGTTCGCGCCATTGTCCTGTTCCGGAAATTTACGCAGTCAGCGATGACGAAACAATCTATATCCAGGAGGATTTTGGCGACAGTTCCCTCCTCTCCAGGCTCGAACAACAGGGTCATAACGCCTATGTATATGGTCTTTTTCAGCAAAGCCTGAAGGCGTTGGCGCAGCTTCAAATCATGGGTGATGATCAACTGGATTACAGTCAATGCCTCACATCGAAAGAATTTGGCAAGCAGGCCATCCTGAGCGATATGCTGTATTTCAAATATTATTTCCTCGACACCCTGGAGATCCCTTATGACAAGGAAAAACTGATTGGCGATTTCGAAGCTTTCAGCACATACCTGGGGCATGTGGATTATAAATATTTTATGTTCCGTGATTTCCAGAGCAGGAATATTATGATCAAGGACGAAAAAGTACATTTCATCGATTATCAGGGTGGCATGAAAGGTGCGTTGCAGTATGACGTGGCGTCCATGCTCTGGCAGGCTAAGGCAGAATTACCAGATGAGTGGAAGAATGCGCTCCTGAACCATTATATGGATTGCGTGGAAGCATTGCTAAACAAACCCATCGACCGGGTGCGTTTCAGCAGCCAGTACAATGGCTACGTACTGATCCGGCTGATGCAGGTGCTGGGGGCATACGGATTTCGCGGCCTGTTTGAACGTAAGGCCCATTTCCTGATCAGCATTCCGCTTGCACTCAGGAATTTGAAATGGTTCCAGGAAAATAAACAGGTAGGCATCGTGTTGCCCGAATTTGAACGGCTGCTCAACCTCATCGTCGAAGAAAAACTCATCAGTCGTTTTGAACCCATACAGGCAACTGAAAAAACCCCGCTCGTAGTTCATATCAATAGCTTTTCTTACAGAAGGGAAATTCCCGAAGACGCCCAGGGTAATGGTGGTGGTTTTGTTTTTGACTGCAGGGGTGTCCTGAATCCCGGAAGACTCGAAACTTTTAAAGTGCTGACAGGCCGGGACAAGGAAGTAAAGGATTACCTGGAGCAGCAAACCAAAATGCCCGAATTTTTGAACAGCGTGTACGATATAGTGGATATTTCGGTCGAAGATTATATCAAAAGAGGTCATGGCAGCCTCATGGTCAGTTTCGGCTGCACCGGTGGCCAACACCGAAGTGTATACGCAGCAGAGGCATTGGCGCGGCACTTGCGCAATAAATTCAAGGTGAACATCACACTGCGGCATGTGGAGCAGGAGGCGAAGCAGTGGGTGAATGGAGGGTAGTTGATGAGTTGATTGGTTGAATAGTTGATTGGTTTTGAATTCCTTTATTTGTTTACTATGTACTATCTCGTATACGGATTTTTTTATTTGTTGTCTCTTTTTCCGCTTTGGATGCTTTACATTCTTTCTGATTGCGTGTATGGATTGTTATATTATGTATTCGGGTACCGGAAGAAAGTGGTTATGGATAATCTTGCGATTGCTTTTCCGGAAAAGACGGAGGCAGAACGAAAAAAGATCGCAAAAGCCTTCTACCATAATTTTGTTGACAATTTTATCGAGACGCTAAAATTACTTTCTGCGAGTTCTGCTTTCTTCAAAAAACATTTTGTATTGGAAAATCCCGAAGTATACGAACAGTATTATAGCCAGGACAGGAAATGTCAATTGCATCTCGGGCACAATTTCAATTGGGAATTGGCGAGTATTACTGTTCCGTTTTATACTGCCTATACTTTTATTGCTGTCTACATGCCCATTGAAAACAAGATATTCGAACGATTGCTCAAGCACCTGCGCTCGCGTACCGGCACCATCATGCTACCCGCCACTTCGATGAGCAAATCCATCCTGCCCTACCGCGAAAAACGATATTTGCTTGCGCTGGTGGCCGACCAGGCCCCAGGTGATCCTTCCAAAGCGTATTGGTTGAATTTTTTTGGGCGGCCCACGCCAATCGTCCGCGGCCCGGAACGCGGTGCTTCGGCGGGAAATATTCCGGCTGTCTTCGCAGAAATCCATAAAGTAAAAAGAGGCTATTACAGTGCAAGGCTGGAGTTGGGAGATGAAAATCCAAGGCTTTTGCCCGAAGGCGAGCTGACCAGGCGCTATATTGGATTCCTGGAACGCTCCATCAAACAATATCCTGCTATGTGGTTATGGAGCCACCGCCGCTGGAAGCATGGATGGAAAGAAGAATATAAGGAGCAGTGGATCGACCTGGTTCCTCCACCCCCGGCAGATTAATTCAATACGCTATTTTCCTTGACCACTTCGACGCCTGGCTGTTCTTTGATCGCAGCCCATCCTCCGAGTACATTACGAATATTATGAAAGCCCTGTTTTTTCAGCAATGAACTTGCAATGATGCTTCGGTATCCTCCCGCGCAGTGAACATATACGTTCTGGTTGTCTTCAATATTGGCCATGGTTGCGGGATCAATCAGACTGTTGACCGGAATATTCACTGCTCCCAGCATATGACCATCTGCAAATTCAATTTCCCTTCGAACATCCACGATCACGAGTTTGTCGTCAAAGCGCAGGTCCATGGCCAGTTCGTCTGCGGCTATGGTAATGATCATGTCGATGGGCTCATTGGTTTTCTTCCAGCTGTCAAAGCCTCCCTCGAGGTAGCCTTTCATTTTGTCAAAACCTACCCTGGCCAATCGTATCACACTTTCCTTTTCCTTTCCAGGTTCAGTTACGAGCAAGATGGGTTTATCGAAAGACAACAGACTGCCCGCCCATTCTGCGAATCGTCCGTTTAAACCGATATTGACCGACCCGGCAACAAAACCTTCCGCAAATAGTGTGGCTTCACGGGTATCCAGTACCGTGACATCATCCTGCTTCATCAATTCCCTGAAGGCTTCTACAGTCAATGGCTTTAGTCCTTCCACAAGTACATCATCCAGACTTTCGTATCCTTCCTTGTTGATCCTGGCATTGATGGGAAAATATTGTGGTGGTGTTGCCAGTCCATCTGTTACCGCCTTAATAAAATCTTCTTTTGTCTGCGGTTGTAATGCATAATTGGTTTGTTTCTCATCCGCCATTGTACTGTAGGTTTCCGGTCCGATGTTCTTGCCGCAGCTGCTTCCCTGGCCATGGGCCGGGTAAACGATGACTTCATCCGGAAGCGGAATAATTTTTTCCCGCAAAGAATCGTACAGCATCGAGGCCAGCTGTTCCTGATTCAAATTGCCGCTGCTCAGATCCGGCCTTCCCACATCGCCAACAAACAACGTATCGCCTGTAAAAATTGCGGCAGGTTTCCCGTTTTCATCTTTTACGAGGTAACAGGACGATTCGACGGTATGACCTGGCGTATGCAGAACTTGTAGTCTGATCGCACCCAGCGAAAATTCTTCCGCGTCGGAAGCTTTATATATGGGAAAATTTGTTTCTGTGAAGGGACCATAAATAATCGGAGCACCCGTGGTCTTGGAAAGGTCCAAATGCCCGCTCACAAAATCAGCGTGAAAATGTGTTTCAAAAATATATTTGATGGTTGCGCCACGTTCAATGGCGAGGTCAAGATAGACTTCGACGTCCCTTAATGGATCCACGATGGCGGCTTCACCTTCGCTTTCAATATAATATGCAGCCTCACTCAAACAGCCCGTGTACAATTGTTTAATGAACATTCGCTTTACTTTATGCAAAGTTAGACAATCAGCATAAAAAAGGAAATGGAATCGTCAATTTAAACAAAAGACATATAACAATTTAATCAATTAATGAATCTACACATTTCATAATATCAGCGATTCGGTTGTTGTTGATGGTATAGTAAATGAATTTGCCTTCTCTTTCCGTTTTTACGATCCCGGCTCTTCTCAAAATGGCCAGGTGTTGCGACGCAACAGATTGCTCTAATCGCAGCTGAACATACAATTCAGTAACAGTCAGCTTTTTATTTTCATCCAGGATCCTGATAATCTGTTGGCGAAGTTTGTGGTTGAGTGCTCTTAAAATCATGGCTGCCTTTTTTAGGTTCAGGAAGTCCACTTTTACCGCTGTTCCCGTGGAAGCATCTGCATTTAAAATCATCCAATAATTACTTGTAGTTAAGCTCATAGCTGATCAGGTTTAGTTTTTGATGCCAAGCACACACAAATTTAACCCTAAGACGTAATAAACCCGAGAATAGATGCTTGAAACTTATAATATATTCATTTTTTTATATGAGTATGAAATTCCTTGAGATAAACGGGCTCTGTGGAGGTTATATCGGTGAATTCGCGGGAAAGGAATTTCCTATAGGCTAAAACAGCCAGATGACTGGCCACAAATGGCGTCTCGAAAAACAGGGCTTTACCGGTCCGGATCATGCTTCGCCATTTTATAGTCCAGCTACCTAAGAAAAGCATAGTATATGAAGATAGCAGATTCTCAAATGAATTTTTATCTAATATCTTGGCAGCCGGGGCAACCAATTCTTGCAAGTCCATGGTATAGACTGCCGTGAAAACCTCCAGGCGCCGCGCGTCGATCATAGGGCAAATAAGGAGTTCTGACCCAGGATCCAGTTGCTGCACCGCGGCATACGCCATAATTTTAAGGGTGTTTTCTGTTATCATCGGGATTTTCAACGCGTAGCAAAGGCCCTTTGCCGCAGCCATTCCAACGCGCAAACCGGTATAAGACCCTGGACCTGCCGAAACAGCAACAGCGGCCAGATCCCTCATCGTATATCCGGCATGCTCCAATATTTCCGAGATGGCGATATGCAACCAGGACGCATGGTCCTTCTGTTCCCCGTTCTGCAGGATGGCCAGGATGGAGCCGTCTAGCGAAAGGCAGATCCCCGCTGATTCGGTGGCTGTGTCTATGTTTAATATTAGTGGCATATACATATAAAAATGGAGGGGCCGCCGCCCGCCCTACAGTTCATCTATCAACCCCTTTGAAATCTCATACAGTGCATCCGTTTTCTTTAGTTCAACAAGCAATTCATATATATTTTTTAGCCCAATCCTTTTACTCCATTCGAAAGGACCGTAAGGGTAATTGGTTCCTAATTTCATGGCAATATCGATTTCGTCTTTACTGCTGATCTTTTCATGGAAGGTGAAATAGGCTTCATTGATGATCATGGCAATGATCCTCGCACTGATCATTCCGGGAAC
>DATHGW010000708.1:0-6132 GCA_035317445.1 Puia sp. | reverse complement strand
TGATCGTTCAGGATACCTGGACGCTGGGCAAAAACCAGGAAGCTTTCAAACAACAATTGTTGGCAGATCCTCAAGTCATCAGTATAAGTAATTCAGGATACCTGCCTGCCGGGCCGTCCAATAATAATAACTTTTTTGTTTATGCCGGCACCAATACTGCCCAAATGGTGAAGACCATTCGCTACAATATTGATTACGATTATATTTCCACTTTGGGGATTGAACTCAAGACGGGAAGGAATTTCTCCAGGGATTTTGCCGCAGACTCATCCGCCGTGATCCTGAACGAATCGGCGGCAAAGGCCATGGGATGGGAAAAAAGTCCCCTTGGACAAACCATCTCCAGCAATGACAACAAAGGCGTAAAGTCCGTATTTCGCGTCATCGGCGTTGTTAAAGATTTTCATTTTAAATCTTTACATGAGCGCATATCCCCGCTGGTTATGGTGCTATCGGGCGAAAATTCCGGCAACCTGATCGTAAAGACCAGGACCAGGGAAATTGCGGGCCTGCTAACGTCCATGAAGAAGGCCTGGAATTCCTATTCGATGGATCTACCTTTTTCTTATTCTTTTTTGGATGAACGATACAACAATACTTACCGGGCAGAACAGAAAATCGGGCTTATCCTGGCGATTTTTGCAGGACTCACCATTTTTGTGGCTTGTCTTGGGCTCTTTGGCCTGGCGAGGTTTACGGCGGAGCAGCGCAGCAAGGAGATTGGGATCAGGAAAGTGCTGGGCGCAACAGTCTCAGGCATTGTGCGACTGTTATCTGTGGACTTTATGAAACTTGTACTGATTGCCTTTGTGCTTGCAACGCCGCTTGCATGGTATGTGATGAATTGGTGGCTGCAGGATTTTGCATACCGTATTGATCTCAGCTGGTGGGTCTTTGGGCTTGCCGCTGTGTTGGCCATCCTGGTGACCATGGCAACGATAAGTTTCCAGGCTATTAAAGCAGCCGTTTCTGACCCCGTGGTGAGTCTGAGAGCGGAGTGAGTTGATAGGTTGAATAGTTGATAGGTTGACTACGAAGTCAGGAGGCGGGGGCCTTGTCATTCCGAGCGTAGCGAGGAATCAGTTCGCAAGGCAGCTTACCGTAATTGCTGATTCCTCGCTACGCTCGGAATGACAGGCTTTTCAGGCTCCCGAGTCAACCTATCAACTAATCAACCTATCAACCTATCAACTTACACATCAAACTACCGATATGCTTAAGAATTATTTTAAAATCGCGTTTAGAAATATTGTCCGGCACAAAGCTTATTCTTTGATCAATATTGCCGGACTGGCAATTGGCATGGCCTGCAGCATCCTGATCCTGCTATGGGTGAGGGATGAGTTGAGCTATGACCGTTTTCATGCAAAAGCGGATAACCTTTACCGTCTCACGGCCGAGGCCAGTGGATTCAAGGCAGCAGTGAGTCCTGCGGGGATGGCTGAAGGATTAGAGGCGGAGATGCCGCAGATAAAAAATTATGTGCGCCTGAGTCATCTCTCGACCAATTTATTCCAGGTGGGTGACCAGAAATTCCAGGAAAAACGCGTGTTCTACGTCGACTCCAATTTCCTGGACCTGTTTTCCTTTCGTTTGCTGAAAGGAGATCCCAAAACCGCATTGAACAGACCGGATGGGATTTTGATTACGGAAGACATGGCAAAAAAATATTTCGGACAGCCCGACGTGATGGGAAAGATCATCAGGAAAGACAACCACGATAATTTTGTGGTGACCGGCATACTGGAGAATATTCCTTCTAGCTCGCATTTGCAATTTGATTTCCTCATGCCCATGTCTTCGATAGTCAATACGACAGACGATTTAAAAAATAAGGTCTGGGATAATTTTAATTTCTATACGTATGTCGAGTTAGATCAACATTTCCCTGTATCTGCCGCATCTCTGGCAGCACTGACTAAAAAAATAAACCAGATCTACATAAAGCATGTCAAAGAACTCCAGGTCTCCTTCCAATTGCAGCCACTGACCAGTATTCACCTGCATTCCAATCTCCAGGTCGATTTACCGGGTCACGGAAACGTTCAATATGTGAATATCTTCTTCGTCGTAGCCATTTTCATCCTCGTGGTAGCCTGTATTAATTTCATGAACCTCGCGACGGCAAGATCTGCGCGACGGGCCAAGGAAGTCGGATTGCGCAAGGTCGTCGGCGCGGGAAGATACCAGCTCATCGGTCAGTTCCTGGGAGAGTCGATGATTATTTCGCTGATCGGATTTGTCGTGGCGCTGGGAATGATCTGGCTCCTGCTCCCGGCCTTCAATGATATTGCGGGGAAAAAGCTTTCGCTTCATTTTTTAGACGGCAGATTGCTGCTGATGCTGCTGGGTATTGCGCTTGGAACCGGCCTGCTCTCGGGTGTCTATCCTGCCCTTTTCCTCTCGGGATTTCAGCCTGTGACAGTATTAAAAGGGAAAATGAAATCAATAGGAGGAAATTTGGTTTTTAGAAATGCCCTGGTTGTTACACAATTTATTGTTTCCATTGTGCTGCTGGTCGGAACAGCTGTTGTTTACAACCAATTGAAGTTTATCAACAACAGGAGCCTCGGGTTTGACAAGGAAAACCTGTTGTATATGCCCTTTACCGGCGATATGTGGGGCAAACAGGAGGCGCTGAGAACGGAGTTAAAAGAGAATCCTTTTACCAGTCATTTCGCCATATCAAATGATATCCCGACCAATTTAATCAGTGGCACGGAAAACGTCGAATGGGAAGGAAAAGATCCGAAGACGCAAATTATTTTCCCCACCCTGGATGTCAGCGAGGATTTCTTTGAGGTGTTCCATATGAATATGGTCAGGGGCCGCCCTTTTTCAACGCAATACAGGGCTGATTCATCGAATTATATCATCAATGAAAAGGCTGCCAGGGTAATGGGATACCAAATGGCCACAGTAATCGGAAAACCCCTGAGCTTATGGGGAACGAAGGGAGTGATTGTAGGTGTCGTTAAGGATTTTAACTACAAGCCCATACAAAATCCGATCGAGCCGCTGATTATGAGGTTGAACCGGTATGGAGGTTATGTTGTGGTGCGCACAAGGCCGGGGGGAACGGATGCAACGATTAAGGCATTGGAAAAAATAAGTCAACAACTCAACCCCTCTTATCCTTTTGAATATAATTTTCTTGACCAGGACCTGGCCAATCAATACCGCGGTGAACAACGGATGGGAAAACTGTTCAACGTATTTGCGGGACTGGCTATTTTCATTTCCTGTCTTGGCCTCTATGGCCTCTCTGCATTCATGGCCGAACAACGCACGAAAGAAATTGGTGTACGCAAAGTATTGGGCGCTTCCATTTTCAACATCGTTTATTTGTTATCGGGAAATTTTACACGTCTTATCCTGATTGCCATTGTTATCGCTCTGCCATTGTCCTGGTTTGCCACCAAGTCATGGCTGGACAGTTTTGCTTACCGGATCAATGTCAATTGGGGCATATTCCTCATCGCCTCGGTATCGGCCCTGCTGATCGCATGGCTAACCGTGAGCTATGAGTCCGTCAAAGCGGCCGTTTCTAACCCCGCGGTGAGTCTGCGGACTGAATGAGTTGATTGGTTGATAAGTTGATTGGTTGACTCCGAAGTCAGGAGTCTGGGGTCTTGTCATTCCGAGCGTAGCGAGGAATCGGTTCGTAAGGCAGCTTACCGTAATTGCTTATTCCTCGCTACGCTCGGAATGACAGGCTTTTCGGACTCCCGAGTCAACCAATCAACTACTCCTCAAATAAACTGATTGACCAAATTCTCCATCCACTCCTGCTTCCCGCTAATTTGCTTGGGTTCTCCGTTGGAGAGGGCAAAGTCCCTTAGGTTATCCAGGGTTAATTTTCCATCCTCGAAATCTTTTCCCTTGCCGCCGTCGAAGGATGCATAACGGTCTTTTCTGAATTTTTTGTAGGGAGATTTCCGAAGGATATTGTCCGCGACGATCACCGCCCGGGCGAAGGAATCCATGCCCCCGATATGGGCAAGAAAAATGTCTTCCAGGTCGGTTGAACTCCTCCTGGTCTTCGCGTCAAAATTCACTCCACCCCCGCCAAATCCTCCGGCTTCCAGGATGATGAGCATGGATTCGATCAATTCATTCAGGTGCATGGGAAACTGGTCGGTATCCCAGCCATTTTGCGCATCCCCGCGGTTCGCATCGATGCTACCCAGCATGCCCGCGTCGGCGGCTACTTGTAATTCATGCTGAAAAGTATGTCCGGCCAGGGTGGCATGGTTTACTTCCACATTCAATTTGAAATCTTTGTCCAAACCATAATGCCTTAAAAAGCCGATCACCGTGGCAGCGTCGTAGTCATACTGATGCTTGGTGGGCTCGCAGGGTTTGGGTTCAATAAAAAAGGTTCCCTTAAATCCCTGTTTGCGCGCATAGTCACGGGCCAAGGTAAGAAATTTCGCGAGATGATCGAGCTCGCGTTTCATATTGGTATTGAGCAGCGACATATAACCTTCCCGCCCACCCCAGAATACATAGTTCTCTCCGCCCAGGGCAATGGTTGCGTCCAGCGCATTTTTAACCTGCGTTCCGGCATAAGCCAGTGCAGCAAAATCGGGATTGGTGGAAGCCCCGTTCATATATCGGGGGTTGGAAAAAACATTGGCCGTGCCCCATAACAGTTTGACGCCGCTGGCGACTTGTTTTTGTTTGGCATAGTCGACGAGTGTTTGTAGCCGGCTTTCATATTCCCCGATGCTATTGCCTTCATCCACCAGGTCAATGTCATGAAAACAATAATAAGGCACATTTAACTTGCTGATGAATTCAAATGCGGCATCCATTTTATCCTTTGCTCTTTGGATGGGGTCGGCGTTGCGGTTCCAGGGAAAATCCTTGGTACCGGGTCCAAAGGGGTCGCCCCCGGTATTGCAGAAGGTATGCCAGTAGCAAACGGCAAAACGCACATGCTCTTTCAGCTTTTTACCCGCAACCATTTTATTTTCGTCGTACCATTTAAATGCGAGCGGGTTGTCCGAGTCAACGCCTTCGAATTTGATCTGGCCAATTCCCGGGAAAAACTCTTTGTTACCAATCACGATACTCATGGTCTTTGTTTTATTGAATGAGTGTTAATAAATTTTTCTTCCATGATGCATAGGCGTCCAGACAGGATGCCTGGTTTTTTTTTGACGGTTCAATGGCTTTCACGATCTCCATTCCCCTGAAACTTTCATGGACATCCCGGTAATAGCCCGAACCGAAACCGGCGCCCCTTGCCGCGCCGACTGCGCCATCGCTGTTATAGAGTTCCAACCGGCAATTCGTCGCATTCGCAAAGCTGCTGGCAAACACATCACTCAGGAACATGTTGGCGTACCCGGCGCGTATGGTCTTCAGCGATATGCCCATTTCCTGCATGATCTCTGCTCCGTAATGCAAAGAAAAAGCAATGCCTTCCTGCGCTGCCCTGGCAACGTGTTCGCGGCTATGACGGTTGAATTGCAAACCCATGAGCTGCGCGCCCATTTCCTTATTCAGCAAGATCCGCTCGGCGCCATTGCCAAAAGGAAAAAATTGAAGGCCATCGGATCCAACCTCCACTTTGGCCGCGAGGGCGTTGATGGATGCATAGTCCATTCCAGCAAAAAGATTTTTTTGTACCCAGCTATTCAGAATGCCCGTACCGTTCACGCAGAGAAGCACCCCATATCTTGGTGCAGTTCCCTGGTGGTTGACATGAACAAATGTATTGACCCGCGAACGCTTATCGTAAAGAATTTTATCCGTCACGCCATAAATGACACCCGAAGTGCCTGCCGTCGCGGCAATTTCTCCGGGCTGCAGCGTGTTCAATGACCAGGCATTGTTGGGCTGGTCCCCCGCCCGGTAACTGACAGGGATACCCGAAGAAAGGCCCAGCGAGGTTGCGGCCTGGCTGCTCAGCCTGCCCTGTTCGCCAAAAGTTGGCACAAGCGGCAGCAAAAGGCTTTCATCTATTTCATAATGGTCCAGCACAGCGGTGGCAACGCGGCCTGCCGGATAATCCCAGCATATGCCTTCCGACAAACCGGGGATGCTGGTGGCGGCGATGCCTGTCAGTTTCATGGCTATATAATCTCCGGGTAGAAGGAATTTATCTATTCTCTCATAGAGGGC